>NZ_JBHWVM010000057.1:0-49151 GCF_042736805.1 Streptomyces sp. NPDC060031 | reverse complement strand
TCCATCGAAAGCATGGACAGCCTCTATCCGGACACCAACGCCAACCTGCCTGGCACCATCCAGTGATCAGCTACACCACCACAAGGGACATGACCCAGGCGGCGTCGTTCGGGCTGGGACACGAGTGCGGTGGTGCTGAAATCGTGGCGGTGGGCAGGGCGCCTCGCCGCGCGTGTGCTGGATGTGCTGGCTGACCCGGCCGAAGAGCGTCGAGAGTGGTACGTTATCAGGTACCACTTGAGGGAAGGGGTCGGGTCATGTCCATCACCGCGAGCGAAGCCCGCAAGGAACTCTTTCCGCTGATCAAGAAGGTCAACGAGAACCACGAGGCCATCGAGATCGTCTCCAAGCACGGCAATGCCGTGCTGGTCTCGGCCGAGGACTACGCGGCGCTGCGCGAGGGCTCGTATCTGCTGCGCTCTCCGGCGAACGCCCGGCGGCTGCTCAAGGCGTACGAGAACGCTCTGTCCCGTATCAATGTGTCGGAGCGCGAGCTGATCGATCCCGACGCGGCGGACGCGGGTGTGGGTGCCGCGTGAGGCTCCTCTTCGAGGATCAGGGCTGGGAGGACTACACGTCCTGGCTCAAGAACGACCGCAAGATGCTCGCCAGGATCAACAAGCTCATCGAGGACGTCAGGCGTGACCCCTTCTCGGGGATCGGCAAGCCCGAACCTTTGAAGTACCACTTGCCCGGGGCGTGGTCGCGGCGGATCGACGACGAGCACCGCCTCGTCTACCTGGTGACGGATGAAGAGACCGTCATCCTCGCGGCCCGGTATCACTACTGACCACCCGTGTGGTGAGGGCGGTGCTGGGACGTTGCCCCGGAAGATCCCGGCGGGCGCGCAGGCGCCGGTGGGTTCGTCGAGCTCGTGGACGTGGACGACGGGTGACCCGTCCCCGTCCTCGATGCACCAGTGGTGCGGGATGCCGGCCTCCGCGAACCAGCCTTCCGCGCGCGGCACCGTGGGGCAGGTGCGGATGCGGATGCCGATGCTGATGCCGATGCTGCCGGTGTTGGAGTGCAGGCAGAGGGGCGCTCGATGGGTGTGTGGGCGGGGGTGGGGCGTCGATACGATCGGGCGATGAACCAGGACCCGGTCGAGTCGACCGCCGGGCGTGTCCGCGCCTTTCACCGCGCCTTCGGACTCGACTGCCCCTCCGTGCCCACGCCGCCCTCGCCCGAACTCGCCCGGCACCGCCAGGACTTGCTCCACGAGGAGGTGGCCGAGCTCGCCGAGGCGACGGCCGAAGGCGAACTCGCGCACATCGCGCACGAGTTGGCCGACGTGGTGTACATCGCCTACGGCACGGCGGCGGCGTACGGCATCGACCTCGACGCGGTGATCGCCGAGGTCCACCGCGCGAACATGAGCAAGCTCGGTCCGGGCGGCCGCCCCGCCTTCCGCGCCGACGGCAAGGTGCTCAAGGGCGACGCGTACGTCCCGCCGGACGTCGCCTCGGTGCTGCGGGGCTCCTAGCCTCAGAAGCCGCGGACCGAGGCGACCGTGAAGGCGGTGGGGGTCCCGGTGCCGGGGGGCATCGGGCCGCCCGTCTTGTCGAACTGGGAGCGGACCACCAGGGTGCGGCCCGGGGTGTGGACCAGGGTGGTCGGGATCTGGAGCGACGGGTCCGTGACCGTACGGGTGAGCCGGGCGCGGGTGCCGTCCGCGGAGAGCCGCCAGCTCGCCAGGGTGTTGACCGTGTTCAGGGCCACGCGCAGGGTGCCGTCGGGGGCCAGGTCGAGGCCGTCGGCGTGGACGAGCCTGCCGCCGGGGCCGTCGCCGGGGCCGCCCGCGCGGCCGGCGTCGAGGGCGACGCGGGAGATCGCGCCCGTGCCGAGGTCGATGCGGAACAGGTCGCCCGCCGTCATGTCCACCGTCAGCAGGTACCGCCCGGCCCGGTCCGTGGTGATGCCGTTGAGGCTGAAGCCGCCCGCCGGGGCCGGGGTGAGGTGCCCGCTCAGGTCGTACGCGGGACGCAGCGGCCCGGAGCCGGCCGCGAGCTCGTCCGGGGTCACGCGGTAGACCACGGCGCGGACGCTGTCGGTCAGGTACGCCGTGCCGTCCGGGGTGACGGCCAGGTCGTTGACGAAGAACGGCTTCGCCGGATCGGCCACCTCGAAGTGGGCCAGCCGCGCGCCGGTCGCCTGGTCGTAGACCGAGACGCCCGCGGTGGAGTCGATCACCCACAGCCGGCCGCGCGCGTCGACCCGCAGGCCGTTCGCCGTGTGGCGGCCGTCGGTGCCCGCGGGCAGGAAGACCTCGGCGGTGGTCCGGCCGGGGCGGGCCCGGTAGATCGTGCCGTCCGTGTACGAGCCGACGTACACGGTGTGGGTGCGGGGGTCGGCGGCTATGCCCTCCGGGAAGACCTTCGCGCCGGGGAGGGTGAAGGCCGTGGAGACGCGGCCGTCCGAGGCCCGGGCGGCGGGCGCCGCGCCGAGGGCGACGGTCGCGGCCAGGGTCAGGAGGGTGGCGGGCAGTGCGGCGGACATGAGCTTCACGTCAGACGTCCTCTTTCGTGTAGGTGAGAGCGAATGTATGTTAGAGCTCTAACTCATGCAAGGGGCCCGTAGGATGTCGCAATGACCTCCATGCCCGTCGAGGAGCGCATCGGCTCCCACATCAAGCGCGCTGAACAGGCGCTCCTCGCGGCCAAGAACGCGGCCTTGAAGTCGGCCGCAGTAACGGTTCCGCAGTACGCCGCCCTGCTCTGGATCTCCGAGAAGCCCGGCATCTCCGCGGCCGGCCTCGCCCGCCTGTGCGGGGTGACGCCGCCGACGATGAACACCGTGCTGAAGAACCTCCAGGAGCGCGGGTTCATCGAGCGGACCCCGCACGAGTGGCACGGCAACGTGCTGGAGACCCGGCTCACGGACGAGGGGCGCGCGGTGATGGTGCTGGCTGACGCGGCCGCCGTGGCGGTGGAGCGGGCGCTCGCGCAGGAGTTCACGGGGGAGGAGCGGGAGCTGCTCATCCGGCTGCTGGGCCGGTGCGCGCAGCGGCTCGACGACCAGAGGTGACGACCAGGGGTGAGGTCCGGCCGCGCCGGCCCCCATCCATCTGTCCGGCCGGCGAGACCCCGTCCGCCTCTTCGCCGGGGTTTGGAACTGTCCGGGGGATTCGTACATCCCGACCATCGGGAGCCCAGCCGCGCTGCCCCCGGGGGCAGTCAAGACCGTTCGGAGCGAAGTTCGTGCACCAGTACCCGCAGCAGGAGCGCCAGGACCAGCCGCAGGAGCGCCAAGACCCGCAGCAGGAGCGCCAGGACCAGCCGCACCCCGCGCACCCGCCGTGCGGCGAGCAGCCCGCGGCCCCGCCCAGGCGCTCCCGGCGCGGGGTGTGGGCCAGCGCCGTGGTGGCGCTCGCGCTCCTCATATCCGGCGGCTTCGCCGCCTGGAAGCTGGACTGGTTCTCCGGCAACGGCGAAGCCGTGAGCTTCGGCAAGACCCCGCCGCCCGCGGCGGCCCCGTCGGCCCCCGACACCGAGAAGAAGTCCCCCGGCGCCGCGCAGCCCCCCGCCAAGCCGAGCGGCGACCCCGACGTGCTCATGCCGTCCGGACCGAAGTCCGACTTCAAGCAGACCACCAAGCTCGACGACGGCACGATCATCGCCAAGACCCGCCTCGCGGGCGCAAAGTCCGGCTTCGAGGGTGACGTCTGGGTCTGGGCGCCCAAGGAGTACGACGACCCGAAGTACGCCAAGAGCGCCTTCCCGGTGCTCATCGCGCTCCCCGGCGGCAACGGATTCCCGGCCAACTACTGGTCCGACCGCAGCCTCGGCCTCCAGAAGGCCATCAGCGAGGGGGTCCAGGCCGGCACGAGCCTGCCCTTCGTCGTGATCATGCCGGTGCTCAACCCCGACAACAAGTACTACTACGACGGCTCGGACATACCCGGTCAGCAGAAGATGGGCACCTGGATCGCCGAGGACGTCCCGGACTTCACCCGGGCGAATTTCCGTACGTACAAGTCCCGCGACGGCTGGGCCTTCATGGGCTCCTCCTCCGGTGCCTTCGTCGGCATGAAGACGCTCCTCCAGCACCCGGACAAGTTCAAGGCCGTGATCGCCAGCGGCGGCGAGATCGTCCCGGACTCCCCGCTCTGGAAGGGCCACCAGGCGGAGATGGACGAGAACAACCCGGAGAAGCTGGCCAAGAAGCTGATCGACGGCAATGGCCCGGAGGTCTTCATCAACTTCCAGGTCGGCACCAAGGAGTCCGGCAAGGAGCGGATGCTGAAGTTCCAGCAGCAGTACGGCACGGGCCCCGTCAAGACGACCATCCACGACATCCAGAACGGCGAGCACAACGGCTGGCACTACGTGCGCGGCATGAAGGAGAGCTCGCTGGAGTGGATCAGCAAGGTGCTCAAGGGCCCGAAGCCCGAAGCCGGCTGATCGGCGAGCGGCCCGGCCGCCGGGCATTCGCGTGGTTCGTGCCACGTCCCGCCCGTCCCAGGCAACCCATCCGGTCGTTCACTCCTCTGTTAAGGATGTAAGGGGGACCAATCGGTCCGGCCCGCGCTCCTCTGACGAGCGCCGGAGAAGGAACGGGACACATTCCGTGCAGCATGACCAGCAGGGCGACGGCAGGGCCCCGACCAAGGCCCGCCGTCGACCCAAGCACCTGCGCCTGATTCTGATCAGCGGTGGACTCGCGTTCACCCTGGCCGCCGGGGGAGCGGCCGCGTACAAGTACAAACTCTTCACCGACATAGGGGATCCGGTTTCCTTCGGGAAGGTCCCGCACGAGACCGCCGCCGCGGCCTCCGACACCACTCGTTCGGGGGTACTCATGCCCACCGGGCCGGCGGCCGCGTTCACCCGCACCTACCGGCTGCCGGACGGCACGCAGATCGGCCGGACCACGCTCACCGGCAAGAAGTCGGGCTTCACGGGTGACGTGTGGGTGTGGGTGCCGAAGCAGTACGACGACCCGAAGTACGCCAAGAGCGCCTTCCCGGTCCTGATCTCGCTGCCCGGCGGCCGCGGCTATCCCACGAACTACTGGGGGACCGGCCCGGGCCTGGGCCTGGAGAAGGCCGTGAGCGACGGGGCGAAGGCCGGCACCAGCCTGCCCTTCATCCTGGTCATGCCGGTGCACAACGCCGACACCAAGCACCACTTCGACGCCTCCGACATCCCGGGCGAGCCGAAGATGGGCACCTGGATGGTCGAAGACATCCCGGATTTCACGAAGGCCAATTTCCGGACCTTCACCTCCCGCGACGGCTGGGCCTTCATGGGCTCCTCCGCAGGCGGATTCGGTGCCTTCAAGCACGTCCTGAAGTACCCCGACCGGTTCAAGGCCGCCATCGCGAGCGGGGTCGACATCGTCCCCGATTCCCCTTTGTGGAAGGGGAACACGCAGGCCATGGACGAGAACAACCCGGAGAAGCTCGCCGAGAAGCTGATCAAGGAGGGCGGTCCGGACGTCTACATCAACTTCCAGATCGGCACCAAGGAGAGCGGCCGCGAGAAGGCCGAGAAGTTCATGAACGAGTACGGCAAGGGCCCCGTGCACACCTTGCTGCAGGTGATCCAGGATGGTGAGCACAACGGAAAGTCCTACGTGCGAGGCATGAGGGAGGGCTCGCTGGAGTGGATCAGCAAGGTGATGTCGGCGCCGACCCCCGACCCCGACGTGCGATGAGCCCCGCGGTGAAGGGGGTCGCCTCCGCGGCCGTCGCCGGGGTCGCCGCGGTGCTCGCCGTGGTGTTCCTCGAGGCCTCGGCCTCGGGCGACAAGCAGGCGCTCCCCTTCCCCACCGTCGGCGTGCTCATGGCCAACGGTGAGCACTGGTGCACCGCGAGCGTCGTCGACAGCCCCAAGGGCAACGTCGTCGCGACCGCGGCGCACTGCGTGGCCCCCGCGGGCGAGGACGGCCGGCCGGGCGAGGTCGCCCACGACGGCCTGGCCATCGGCGAGCTCGCCTTCGCCCCCGCCTTCTCGGGCGAGGGCTCCGGGCACCAGCCGCTGGGGGTGTGGAAGGTGCGTTCGATCCAGGTGGACGAGCGCTGGACGAAGTGGGGCGAGGACACCGCCGACTTCGCCTTCCTCACCGTCGAGCCGGACGGGGACGGGCGCAGCGTGCAGGACGCGGTAGGCCGGGGCGAGGCCCCCCAGCCCGACTGGACCTCCGGGTACGAGCGCGACGTGACGGTGGTGGGCTACCCCGAGTCGCAGCACAACCCGCAGAACAAGCCCGTGGCCTGCACCACCCAGTCCCGGCACGACGAGAACGACCCCGACATGCTCTACATCAGCTGCGCGGGATTCTGGACCGGCACCAGCGGCAGCCCCTGGATCGCCGACCGCGGCGGCGCGGACCAGCCGGGCCGGCTGATCGGGGTGCTGAGCGGCGGGGACACGGACGTGGACTCGACGGCGGCGCTCTTCGACGAGAAGGCGAAGGCGCTGTACGAGCGGGCCGCGAAGGGCTGAGCCTGCGGCCCCCCGGGGCCTCGGCCCGGCTCAGCTCCTGCGCTCGGTGCTCACGATCACGCACACCGCCGCCACGACGATCGCCCCGCCGAGCAGGATCGGCCAGGTCAGGGCCTCGTCGAGGATGAGCCAGCCCAGTGCTACGGCCACGACCGGATTGACGTACGCGTAAGTGGAGACCAGCGAGAGCGGCGCCGACCGCAGCAGCCACACGTACGAGGTGAAACCGACGAGCGAGCCGAAGACGACCAGGTAGCCCAGCGCCAGCCAGGACGCGGTGGAGAAGGAGCCCGGGTCGAGGCCGTGCTGCTCGCCGCGGCACAGGCCCACGACGATGCCGCCGACCCCGCCCGCGAGCATCTGGTACGCGCTGCCGGTGAAGGGGTTGCCCGGCAGGGTCAGCCGCGCCGCGGAGAACGAGCCGAGCGACCACAGGGCCGAGCCGGCCACCACCAGCAGTACCCCGCCGAGCCGGATCTCGCCGCTGATCCCGGGGACGGTCAGCACGGCCAGCCCGGCGAGGCCGAGCAGCACCCCGCCGAGCGTCCGCAGCGGCGGCCGGTCCCCGGTGCCCGCCCGCAGCAGCACCAGCCACATCGGCACGGCCGCCACCAGCAGCGCGGCCAGGCCCGAGGGCACCGAAGTCTCGGCGAGCACGATCAGGCCGTTGCCGCCGAGGATCAGCAGCAGCCCGACCGCGACAGCCGAGCCGACCTGCCGGCGGGTGGCCCGGAGCGCCGCCGGGCCGTCGCGCCAGGCGACGAGCCC
This sequence comes from Streptomyces sp. NPDC060031, assembly GCF_042736805.1. Lineage (NCBI taxonomy): Bacteria > Bacillati > Actinomycetota > Actinomycetes > Kitasatosporales > Streptomycetaceae > Streptomyces > Streptomyces sp. NPDC060031. Next base: position 41,937 of record NZ_JBHWVM010000057.1, on the reverse strand, counting down.
CGCCAGCAGGACGCCCGCGGTGATGAAGCGGGCACCCGCCGACAGGAACGGCGGCATGGTCTGGACGACGATCCGGATGCCGAGGTAGGTCGAGCCCCAGACGACGTAGACGAGGGCGAGGGCGATCCAGACGCGAGCGGAAGCGGAAGCGGGCGCGGATGAGCGGGGCATGGTCCGAGCCTAGGTCGTTGACGTCTACACCTTTGCTGTCCGCGGCTGCGTCTCAGCCCTTGAGCAGGCCGTTGAGCTCGCCGTACGGGAGGGAGCCCGCGAGGGAGCCGTACGTACCGCCGGAGATCAGCTCCTCGGCGGCGCGCCGGACCACGGCGTACGCGGCTTCGGCGACCCAGGAGCCGAGGCTGACGCGGGCCACGCCGAGGGCGCCGAGCTCGGCGACGGTGGGGGCGCCGGGGCCGACGAGGACGTTGAGCGGGGCGTCGATGCCCTTGGCGAGCTCGGTGACGGTGGCCGGGTCGGTGACGCCGGGGACGAAGATGCCGGTGGCGCCGGCCTCCAGGTAGGCGGCGGCGCGGGCCAGGGTCTCGTCGAGGCGCGTCTCCTTCGCCCCGAGGCCGAAGAGGTAGGTGTCGATGCGGGCGTTGATGTAGAGCGGGATCCCGGCGGCCTCGGCGGCGGCGCGGGCCGCGGCCAGGCGCTCCGCGTGGTCGGCGGGGGCGCGGGTGCCGTCCTCGATGTTGATGCCGACCGCGCCGGCGGCGAGCACCCCGGCGACGGTCTCGCCGACCCCGGCGGGGTCGGCGCCGAAGCCGCCCTCGATGTCGGCGGTGACGGGCACGGAGACGGCGCCGGCCACCCGGCCGACGAGGTCGAGGGCGCGGTCCCGCGCGAGGGCGTCGCCGTCGGGGGAGCCGAGCGACCAGGCGACTCCGGCGCTGGTGGTGGCGACGGCGGGCGCCCCGGCGGCCTCGACGAGCCGGGCGCTGGCCACGTCCCAGGCATTGGCGAGGGCCAGCGGCGCGGCCGGGGTGTGCAGTGCGGTGAACTGGCGGGCGCGTTCAAGATGACTGGTCATGGGGCCAGTCCACCAGACGGCCGCGCCACCCGGCTGCCGATTTCCCGCCGCCCTTGCGCCGCGCGGCTGTCCAGGTGCGGCGGGCCCCCGGCCGGCCCGGGCCCCGACGGCCCTCGGCGGAGCCAGGCAGGCCTCGACCCGCCCGGCAGGGCACGGCTCCGCGGGCCTCGACCAGCCTCGCCCTCCGGCCCTTTCCGGCCTCGGCCGTGGGGTGCCCTGCGGGGCGGGCGGCGAGCGGCGCTCCGGCCCCTTCCGGCCCCGGCCGTTACGGGGCCAGGCCCGTTTTGGCGCCTGCGCCGCACAGGGGGAGGACCGCCGTGCGGCCCTTGAGGGGGTCTTCAGGGGCGGTGGGGCCCACCGCCGCCCAGCAGGCGGCGGCCGTCGGCTCGACGAACAGGCCCCGGCGGGCCAGGTCGTGCTGGGCCGCGCGGAGCCGGTCGTCCGGGACGGTCAGGAAGGTGCCGCCCGACGCGCGGACCGCGGCCAGGATCTGCCGGGCGCGCGGCGGGGCCGGGATCGCGATGCCCTCCGCCAGGGTCGGCAGCTGGGGCACCGGCTCGGCGTCCTCGGCGCCCGCCGCGAAGGCCGAGGCCAGCGGGGCCACCGCCGCGGCCTGCACCGCGATCAGCGCGGGGGGCTTCACCCCGCGCCGGGCCAGCTCCTCCACCGCCAGCGCGGCCCCGAGCAGCAGGGTGCCGTTGCCCGCCGGGACGACCAGTACCTCGGGGAGGTGGCCGCCGAGCGCCTCCCAGATCTCGTACACGTACGTCTTCGTGCCGTGCAGGAAGTACGGGTTGAACACGTGGCTCGCGTAGAACACCCCGGGCAGGTCCGCCGCGGTACGGGCGGCCCGCGCCGCCGCCTCCCGGCCGCCCGGGACGACCCGGACCGCCGCGCCGTGCGCCCGCATCTGCTCGGTCTTCTTCTCCGACGTGCCCTCGGGCACGAAAACTTCACAATCGAGCCCGGCGCGCGCGCAGTACGCCGCCACCGAGGTCCCCGCGTTGCCGCTGCTGTCCGCCACGACCCGCTCCGGGCCCACCCGCCGGGCCAGCTCCGCGAGCATCACCGCGCCCCGGTCCTTGAACGACAGCGTCGGCATCAGGAAGTCGAGCTTGGCGTGAACGCGCTCCGCCAGCGGCACCAGCGGAGTGTTGCCCTCCGCCAGCGATACGGCGAACGCCCCCGGCAGCGGCAGCGCGGCCGCGTACCGCCACAGCGAGTTGGGTCCCGCCGCCGGTTCCAGGGCGGTGGCCGGATCGGGTGTGAAGTCGAGGTCCCACGGGCCGCCGCAGACCGGGCAGCACCACGGCGCGGTCCGGGCGTCCGCGCCGGTGCCGTCATGGGGGCAGACGTAACCGGGGAGTGCGTGCGTCATGTGCGGAGCGCCTTTGCTCGTTCATGGCCGTTATATGGCATGGATGTTACGCATCCGTTGTCCTCTTGTGGGGAGCCGACGGGGTGGGTCAACCTTGCGGAGGCGACGGTCCGTTGGGCCGAATGACTTGTCATGAGCATGGCCAGAACTGTACCCGTGTGCCGTGTGCCGTGTGCCGTGCGTCGCCGTTCACCCGCCCCGCAGCGCCCCACCGATCCGAAGGACCCCCACATGTCCGTGATGCGTCACACCCGCCGGAAGCTCGCCGGCATGAGCGCGACCGCCGTCGTGGCCCTCGCGCTCGGCGCCGCCGCCGCGTTACCCGCCTCCGCGGCCGCCGCCCCGCAGGGCGTCATCGAGAACGCGGGCGCCGCCGGCGCCGTCTCAGGCAGCTACATCGTGACCCTGAACGACTCCGCCGCCCGCTCCACCGCGGACAGCGGCAAGGCCGTCGCCCAGCGGTACGGCGCGAAGATCGACCGGACCTACAGCGCCGCCCTCAACGGCTACTCCGTCGAGGTCTCCGAGGCGCAGGCCAAGAAGCTCGCCGCCGACCCCGCCGTCAAGTCGGTCGTGCAGAACCGCGTCTTCACCGTCGACGCCACCCAGCCCAACCCGCCGTCGTGGGGCCTGGACCGCATCGACCAGCGCGCGCTCCCGCTGAACCAGAGCTACGCCTACCCGGACCAGGCCGGCGAGGGCGTCACCGCGTACATCATCGACACCGGCGTCCGCATCACGCACCAGGACCTCGCCGGGCGCGCCTCCTACGGCTACGACGCCATCGACAACGACAACACCGCCCAGGACGGCCACGGCCACGGCACGCACGTCGCCGGCACCGTCGCGGGCTCCTCGTACGGCGTGGCCAAGAAGGCGAAGATCGTCGGCGTCCGCGTGCTCGACAACAACGGCTCCGGTACGACCGCCCAGGTCGTCGCGGGCATCGACTGGGTGACCCAGCACGCCGTCAAGCCGGCCGTGGCCAACATGTCGCTCGGCGGCGGCGCGGACTCCGCGCTCGACACCGCCGTACGCAACTCCATCGCCAGCGGCATCACGTACGGCGTCGCGGCGGGCAACGAGTCCACCGACGCCTCCACCAAGTCCCCGGCCCGCGTGGCCGAGGCCATCACCGTCGGCGCCACCACCAACACCGACGCCAAGGCGAGCTACTCCAACTACGGCTCCATCCTGGACATCTTCGCGCCGGGCTCCTCCATCACCTCCTCGTGGGGCACCGGGGACACCGCCACCAACACCATCTCCGGCACGTCGATGGCCACGCCGCACGTCGTGGGCGCGGCCGCGCTCTACCTCTCGCAGAACCCGGCGAGCACCCCGGCGCAGGTCCGGGACGGCCTGGTCGCCGCGGCCACCCCGAACGTGGTGACCGGCCCCGGCACCGGCTCCCCCAACCGCCTGCTGAACGTGGGTTCCTCGACCACGCCGCCGAACCCGGGCACCCGCTTCGAGAACGCCGCGGACTACGCCGTCAACGACAACTCCACCGTCGAGTCGCCGATCACCGTCAGCGGGATCTCCGGCAACGCACCGGCCGCGCTGAGCGTCCCGGTCGACATCAAGCACACCTACATCGGTGACCTCAAGGTCGACCTGGTCGCCCCCGACGGCACGGTCTACAACCTGCACAACCGCTCCGGCGGCAGCGCGGACAACATCGTCAAGACCTACACGGTCAACGCGTCCGCCGAGGTGGCCAACGGGGTGTGGAAGCTGCGCGTCAGCGACAACGCGAACATCGACACCGGCAAGATCGACTCCTGGGCACTGCAGTTCTGACCGCCTCGGGTGAAGGCGCGATGAGCTGATCCACGAGCTGATCCACGAGCTGATCCACGAACTGATCCACGAACTGCGGGGGCGACCGACTGGGCGGTCGCCCCCGCTGCGTACTATTTCGCGCATTCGTTCGCGCCGTTCGTCGCCGCCACGTCCTCGATGGAGCACCTCACCCCGTGAGCACCCCGCCGCCTCCCTTCTGGCCCGTCCCGCCCCAGCAGCCGCAGGCGTACCGGCAGCCCCCGCTCAACGGATTCGCGCTCGCCTCGCTGCTCGTCGGGGTGCTCTGCCTGCCGCCGCTGGGTGTGGTGTTCGCCGTCGTGGCACTCGTACAGATCGCGAAGAGGCGGGAGCGGGGCCGGCCGCTCGCGATCGTCGGCTTGGTGGTGTCGCTCGTGATGAGCGCGGGCCTGGTCCTCGTGACGGACCGGTTCGCGGAGTCGTTCTTCGAACGGGTCAGCGCGCTGGAGCAGTTCGAGAACGTCGAGGGCGACCTGACCGACATCGAGGAGCTGCGGGCGGGCGAGTGCTTCAACGTCCCCGGCGGGGACCTCCTCGACGAGGACCCCTTCGTGTACCGGATCGCCTGTACGGAGGCGCACCACGCGGAGGTCACCTCCTCGAGGCTGCTGACGCAGGCGGGCTATCCGGGCGCGGAGCAGCTGCGGAAGTCCGCCGCGGACGAGTGCTGGAAGGCGCAGGACGCGTACGCGATGGATTCGTGGGCCCTGCCGGACTACGCGGAGATGTTCTACTTCTCGCCCTCGCGCGAGTCGTGGCGCGACGGCGACCGGCAGCTGCTGTGCGTGATCGGCACGACCGGGGAGGAACAGCGCGGGAGCCTGCGCAAGGACGCCGGGACGCTGAAGCCGGAGCAAGTGGCGTACCTGCGCGCGGCGAACGGCGTCGACCTCGCGCTGGGCCACTCGCCCGAGGCCGACCTCGAGGACGGCGGCACCCAGGAGTACCGCGCCTGGGCGCGGGAGGTCGACCAGGCGCTGGCGGTCCAGGCGCGGATGCTGGAGGAGGCGAAGCAGCGCCCCGAGGTGGGCGCGCAGGCGGGTGCCCGGCTCCGGGAGGTCGAGGCGGCGCGCAAGGAGTGGCAGCAGGCCGCCCGGGAGGTGACGTCCGCGGGCTTCGACCGGGCGTGGGGGCGCGCGCTGGCCGCGATGTCGGTGGAGACGGAGAAGGCGCTGCGCGGTGCGTACGGGCTGTCGACGACGGTTCCGGAGTGGATGGAGGAGTCCCCCGAGGCCCCGGGCGGCTCGGGCGGCGGCTCGGGTGGCAGGTCGGGCGAGGGGCCGTCGACCGGCGCGGCGTGAACCGCCCGCTGTAACGCGCGGTAACGGGTTTGAGGACCTGGCTTCATCACTTCGGGTGAAACTCTGGCCCTTGCTTGCGGTGCACAACCGTGGGTTGCCAGGGTGTAGCTGTCTGTCAACCTGATGGGAGTGGCCAGTGACTTTCGGTGAGCAGCCGGCCTATCTGCGCGTCGCCGGGGATCTGCGACGGAAGATCGTCGATGGGTCCCTGCCCCCGCATGCCCGGCTCCCCTCGCAGGCCCGGATCCGCGAGGAGTACGGGGTCTCCGACACCGTGGCGCTGGAGGCGCGCAAGGTCCTCATGGCGGAGGGGCTGGTCGAGGGCCGGTCCGGCTCCGGCACCTATGTGCGCGAGCAGCCCGTGCCCCGGCGGGTCGCCCGCTCCGGGTACCGCACGGGCGGCGCCTCGACCCCCTTCCGTCAGGAGCAGGCGGACGCGGGAGCGCGCGGCACGTGGGAGTCGAGCAGCGAGCAGGCACCGGCGCCCGCGGAGATCGCGGAGCGGCTCGGCATCGAGCCGGGCGAGCGGGTGATGCGGACGCGGTACGTCTTCCGCGACGCGGGGGAGGCGATGATGCTGTCGACCTCCTGGGAGCCGCTCGCCGTGACCGGCCGGACCCCGGTGATGCTGCCCGAGGAAGGCCCGCTCGGCGGTTCGGGGGTCGTGGACCGGATGGCCGCGATCGACGTGGTCGTGGACAACGTCGTCGAGGAGGTCGGCGCGCGGCCGGGCCTGGCGGAGGAGATCAGCCTGCTGGGCGGTGTCCCGGGCCATGTGGTCCTGGTGATCGGCCGCACGTACTTCGCCTCGGGCCGCGCGGTGGAAACCGCCGACGTGGTCGTCCCGGCCGACCGCTACCGCCTCGCGTACCACCTCCCGGTCCGCTGACCCCCGCGGCCCCGCCGATGTCGACGGTGCGCCGGGTCTGAACCGGCGCGCACGGCCCACTCGTACGCATGGCCGGATGCGTACGCCTGGGAGGTATCTCTTCGTGAAAAACCGTATCCGCTCAGTAAAGGTCGGGCGTAAGCTCCGGCATATGCGCAATGCGGTTTCCCGGGCAGGTACGTCGGCGGAGGGTGAAACGCGATGAACGACAGCGGTGCCCTGCTCCCGTGGCTGGTCATACGGCAGGACGACAACGGCAACCGCTACCGGGTGGGCCGGTATCCCACCCGGGCCGAGGCCCAGAAGGTCGTCGAGAAGCTCGACGACCGAGGACACAAGCAGCTCTACTGGGTCGAGCGGGTCGGTCAGACCGCCACTACGAACTGAGCGTCGCAGCGCTCGCAGCGCTGCCATAGGCTCCGTCCATGACTGTACGAGTGGTCGTGGGCGGAGCCCTTTGTCATGAGGGGCGCCTGCTGGCCGCCCGCCGCAGCGCACCCCCGGAGCTGGCCGGCCGCTGGGAGCTGCCCGGCGGCAAGGCCGAGCCCGGCGAGACCGCACCCGAGGCGCTGGTGCGCGAACTGCGCGAGGAGCTCGGGGTGGAGGCGGAGGCACTGGAGCGGATCCCGGGCGAGTGGCCGCTCAAGCCCGGTCTCGTCCTGCACGTGTGGACCGCCCGGCTGCTGTCCGGGGAGCCGGCGCCGCTGGAGGACCACGACGAGCTGCGCTGGCTCGGGCCGCACGAGCTGGACTCCGTGGACTGGCTCGACCAGGACCGCCCGGCGGTCGCGGAGGCCGGGCGCCGGCTGGGCGGCTGAGGCCCGGGGATCCGCCCCGGACCTGCCGGGGATCCGCCCCGGAACCTGCCCGGACCCTGCCCGGGGCCGCACGATCCGGCGCACGGGGGCGCGTGACGCTCGCGTTGTAGGCCGGATGCGCCACAGTGCGCCGGTGCGTGAGAGAGCGAGTGGTACGACGTCGCGAATATCGGGTATGTCGCTATTGCTCCCTATCTCGCCCCCTCTCGCCTCCGGCGAGCCGGACAGGGGTCGCTGCTGGCCCGGGAAGTGATCGGCGTGATCGACACAGACGGTGAATGCGCCGAATGGGCCTTCCCCGCCGAACCGGGCGCGGTCCGCACCGCCCGTCACGCCGTGCGCGGCAAACTCCGCTCCTGGGGCCTCGACTCCGTCGGTGACGTCACCGTCCTGCTGGTCAGCGAGCTGGTCACCAATTCCCTGCGCTACGCCTCCGGCCCCATCGGGGTCCGCCTGGTACGGCGCGATCCGGCCTCCGGGGGCCCGCCCGGGGGTCCGGCACTTCTCGTGGAGGTTTCGGATCCGCTTCCGGATCCGCCCCGCGAACGCGTCGCGAGGCCCGACGACGAAGGCGGCCGGGGGCTGCACCTCGTCGCCGTCTCGGCACAGCGCTGGGGGACCCGGCACGGGAAGTCGGGCAAGACGGTGTGGTTCGAGTTGGCTCTTCCTGGTGAGTAACAAGGGGAAGGGGTGCCGCCGATCACACGGCATGGCCGGAAACTAACGGGACCTTTTCGTGATCGTGAGCGCCGTGCCGTCCGGGGCCGTGGTGCTGAATACTTCGGTCATGGCCGGTCCGGTTGCGGTGAGCTGGAGGGGACGGTCGCGTTGAGCGAGATACCTGCGCAGGCACATCAGGCCCGTGTGCCCGGGGAGACATGGCACGACTCCCTGTGGCACAGCAGCCCGCCTGGCTCGATATATGACTACATAAAGGTCGCTTCGTTTTCGATCGGCCCCGACGGGCTCATCGACCAGTGGAGTCTGCGCGCGGAGGAGCTGTTCGGACTGACCCCCGCGCAGGCCGTCGGCCGCGACCCGGTCGACGCCTTCATGCCGCCCGAACTGCACGCCGACGGACACCGCCGGGTCGCCGAGATCCTCGACGGCAAGGAATGGACGGGCCTGATCCCCTTCCGGTTGCCCGGAGGCGAGGGCGCCCACGGCGTGGCCGAGATCTATGTGATGCCCACCCAGACCGAGACCGCCGAGCGGGCCGCCCTGTGCGTCGTCGTCGACGTACGCGCCCTACGGCGGATCGAATCCGATCTCGCTGCATCGCAGGCCATATTCGGTCAATCTCCCTTCGGCTTCCTGCTCTTCGGTACGGACCTCACCGTGCAGCGCGCCAACCGCCGCTTCGCGACCGTCTTCGGCGGCGCCGTGGAGGAGCACCGCGGCCGCACCGTCCACGACTACCTCCCGGCAGACGAGGCCGACCGGATGGCCGACGCCCTGCGCCGGGTCCTGGAGACCGGCGAGTCCGTCACCGATCTCCGGATCACCGGAGCCGCCCCCGGCAGCCGGGAGCGCCGCCACTGGTCCATCAACCTCTACCGCGTGCACGGCGGCACCGGCCGGCCCATCGGCGTGGCCGGACTCGGCACCGACGTCACCCGCCGCCACCTCGCCGCCCGCGAGGCCGCCGGGGTCCGGCGCAATCTCGCCCTGCTCAACGAGGCCGGCCACCGGATCGGGAACTCCCTCGACCTGGAGACCACCGCGCGCGAACTGCTCGACGTCACCGTCCCCGGCTTCTGCGACCTGGCCGCCGTCGACCTCTACCAGGGGCTGCTGCTCGGCGACGACGACCGGCCCGCGCGGCCGCAGGGGCCCGGCGTACCCTCCCTGCCACCCGGCCTGGACGCCGGGCGGGCGCCGTCCGCGGCGCTGCGGCGGGTCGCCTTCGCCTCGGCGGTGTCGGACGCCCCGCTGTCGGGTCCGGGCGCGCTGGTCTCCGTAGGGGAGGTCCACCGGTATCCGGCGGCCTCGCCGGGCGCGCTGGCGCTGCGGACGGCGCGGCCGCGGCTGATCGAGGGCGGCGGGCCCGAGGACCTCGTGCAGTCCACGCTCGTCGTACCGATGGTGGCCCATGACACCGTCGTCGGACTCGCCCAGTTCTCCCGCACCAAGGGCAGCGAGCCCTTCGGCGAACGCGACCGGGCGGTGGCGGTGGAGCTCGCCGCACGGGCCGCCGTCTGCATCGACAACGCGCGGCTCTACCGCCGCGAGCACGAGCGGGCTCTGATACTCCAGCGCAGCCTGCTGCCTCCCGGCGACCCCGAGGCGGCCGGTCTCGACATCGCCTGCCGCTACCTGCCCGGCAACGCGGCGACCGAGGTGGGCGGCGACTGGTTCGACGTCATCGAGCTGCCCGGCCACCGCACGGCTCTGGTCGTCGGCGACGTGATGGGCCGGGGACTGCGGGCGGCCGTGGCCATGGGCGAACTGCGCACCGCCGTACGGACCCTGGCGCTGCTGGACCTCGAACCGGCGGAGGTGCTGACCGCCCTGGACGAGATCGCCCGCGGGCTGGGCGCGCCCGGCGGCTCCCAGCAGGCCTCGCGGGCCGCACTGCACTCGCGCGACGCCGACCGGTCGGAGGTGTACCTCGCCACCTGCGTGTACGCCGTCTACGACCCGGTGACCCGGCGCTGCACCATCGCCAACGCGGGCCACATGCCGCCCGTACTGGTGGAACCGCCCGACGAGGGCGGTGAGCCGAGGCCCGCCCTGCTGCTGGAAATACCGACGGGGATGCCGCTCGGGGTGGGCGGGGAGCCCTTCGAAGAGGTCGAGGTCGACCTCCCCGAGGGCGCGCTGCTCGCGCTGTACACCGATGGGCTCGTCGAATCGCGCGACCACCCGTTGGAGGAGGGGCTGCGCGGGCTGCGGGAGGCGCTGGCCGATCCGGTGCGGCCGCTGGAGGACGTGTGCGACCACGTCCTGAACACCCTCGACACCCGCCACGGCGAGGACGACATCGCGCTGCTGATGGCCCGCGTCCAGGGCCTGCCGGTGGACGCGGTGGGGGACTGGCAGCTGCCGCGCGAGGCCCGTTCGGTGGGCCGGGCCCGGGAGCTGGCCCGGGCGAAGCTGCCCGCGTGGGGCCTGGAGGGCCTGCTGGACACCACGGAGCTGCTGGTGAGCGAGCTCGTCACCAACGCCCTGCGGTACGGGGAGGGGGAGATCCGGCTCCGCCTGCTGCTGGACCGGACCCTGGTCTGCGAGGTGTGGGACGCCAACCTCGTCCAGCCGCGGCGTCGTCGCGCCCGCGACACCGACGAGGGCGGGCGCGGGCTGCAGCTCGTCGGCCTGCTCTCGGCGGGCTGGGGCACGCGGCGCACCCACCGGGGCAAGACCGTCTGGTTCGAGCTCCCGCTGCCGGGTGCGGCGGCGGAGGCCGTGGCCGAGCTGTCGGCGGAGCAGCTGTTGAGCATGTACGGCTGACCCCCGCCCCCCGCCCCCCGCCCTCCTGCCTCCTCTGCCTCCTGCCCCTTCTGCCCTCTGCCCCGCCGGCGCCGGCCGGCTAGGCAGTGGCCTTGAGCGCGGCGAGCCTCGCCTCGATCTCCGAGGTCTTGCCGAGGTCGTCCAGGGACTCGAACTGCGCGTCCAGGGAGGACGCCGCCAGTTCCTGCTTGCCCATCGCCATGGCCTCCTCCCTGCGCACCTTCTCCTCGAAGCGGTTCAGGTCGCTGGTCGGGTCCATGACGTCGATGTTCTTCACCGCGTCCATCATCGTGTTCTGCGCCCGGGCCGTCTTGGCGCGGGCCACCAGCTCGTCGCGTTTGGCCTGGAGCTCCGTCAGCTTGTTCTTCATCGAGTCCAGCCCCGACTTGAGCTTGTCGACCACCTCGGTCTGCGCGGCGATCGTCGGCTCCGCCGTCGCCGCCTCCTTCTCCGACTGCATCTGGCGGCCCAGCGCGATCTTCGCCAGGTTGTCGAACTTGTCCGCGTCCGCCGTGGCACCGGACGCGCGCAGCTCGTCGGCCTTCCTGCTCGCCGCGAGGGCCTTGCCGCCCCACTCCCCGCCCGCCTCCACGTCCTCCTCGTGGTCCGCCTCCAGCATCCGCAGGTTGCCGATGGTGGTGGCCACGGCCTGCTCCGCCTCCGAGATGTTGTTCGTGTAGTCCCGGATCAGCTGGTCCAGCATCTTCTGCGGGTCCTCCGCCTGGTCCAGCAGCGCGTTGATGTTGGCCTTGGCGAGCTGGGTGACGCGGCCGAGGATGGTCTGCTTGCTCATGGTCGATCTCCCTGGGGTGAAGTGGGGTGAGGGGGTCAGAAGCGGCCGCCGCCGCCCATGCGGCCGCGGGTGCCCCCGCCGCCGAAGCTGCCGGGGCCGCGACCCCCGCCGCTCCCGCCCCCGCCGAAGCCCCCGCCGAAGCCGCCGCCCCCGCCCCGGAGGATCTCGCCGAGGATGATCCCGCCGAGTACGGCGCCGCCCCGGCCGCCGCCGGAGCGCCTGCCGCCGTACGGGTCCTGGTACGCCCGTACGTCATGCTCCGCGAGCTGCTGCGCCTGCCGGGCCAGCGAGTCCGCCTGCTGCGCCTCCGAGAGCGCGCCCGGCGGGTCCGTCGCCGCCAGGGCCGTCGACCGCTCCAGGTGGCGCTGCGCCTCCGCCAGCCGGGTGCGGGCCTGGCTGCCGACCGCGCCCCGGGTGGTGGTGATGTAGTCCGTGGCCGCGCCGATCGCGCTGCGGGCCGAGAGCACGGCCTGGTCGAGGAAGGCCGTCGCACGCTGCCGGCCCGTCTCGCGCTCGCGCGCCCCGGAGAGGGCCTCGTCCAGCGCCGCGTCGGCCTCCTCGACCCGGCGCAGGGCGTCGATCGGGTCGTACCGGCCGGCCGCCTGCTCCTGGCGTACGTCGGCCAGGACCGACTCGGCCCGGCTGATCCGGCCGCGCAGATCCGCCGTCGAGGAGCCCGCCGCGGTGCCGGTCAGCAGCCCGCGGGCGTCCGCGAGGTCCGTGTCCGTCTCGTGCAGTGCGCCGGTCAGCTTCCCGGCCGCCTCCGCGAGCTCCTGCGCCCGCCGCTCCACCGCGTCGACCAGGGTCGCGGCCTGGTCCACCGCGCCCTCGGCGGCCCGGACGTGCACGGCCGCCCTGCCCATCTCCCCGCCGCTGATGGCGGTCCGGGCCTCGCCGAGGTTGGCCGTCACGAACAGCAGCCGGTCCTTGGCCTGTTCGGGGTTGGAGGCCACGGGCGCCGACGCCGAGTCCGCGTACCGCCCGGTCAGCTCGGTCAGTGTCGCCTCCGCCGTCGTCGTACGGCCCGTCAGCGCCCGGAAGTGCTTCTCCACCGTGGCCAGGGCCTGCGGTGCGTTCTTCTCCAGGTCCCGCAGCCGGTCGAAGGCGGCCGACTCGGCATCGAGCCGCCGGTTCGCCTCGGTGCAGCGGGCCACGATCTCGTCCAGCATCCGCCGCCGCGTGGCGTCGTCCTCCGGGTACGCGTCGTCCAGCTGCTGGCGCAGCCGGAACGCGGCCGTCAGCTCGTCCTTCGCGTACGCCACCGCCGTCGTGAAGGTACCGATCGCCTCGTCGCCGAACTGGGCGGAGGCGAAGCCGAGTTCCTCGGTGCTGGTGCGGATCGCGTCGTCGCTCTCCACCAGCAGCGCCTTGGCCTTGGCGTCCAGTTCGGGCAGCGGCAGCGGGGCCGGCGCCCCGCGCGGCTCGCCCCAGCCGGTGGTGCCCGTCGCACGGCCCCCGGCGCCGCCCTTGCGCTTGCGGCGGGTGTACGCGTACGCCCCGAGCGCGCCGGCCGCGCCGACCGCGACCACCGGGAGGACGAAGTCCCCGGCGCCGCTCTCCCCGCTCGCCCCGCCTCCGGGGTCGGCCGGGCCGGGGGTGATGGCGGGCACGGGGATCGGGTCACCGCCGAGCACGGCGCCGTACCCGCCCGCCGCGCCGATGGCCGCGCCCGCCCAGTCGTTCTGCTTCAGGGCCGGCTCGATGGCGCTCTGCGCGACGTCCGCGAGCTGGGCGCTGGTGAAACCGGAGTCGACATCGGCCGAATAGGCGTACTGCCGGGCCCCGGTCCCGACGGCCAGCAGGACGTCGTTCTGGCCGAGGCCGTTCTTCTGCGCGGTCGCGTCGGCCCAGCTCTGCGCGGAGCGCCCGGAGAAATCGCGTACGTACGCCACGAACAGCTGGATCTTGTGGTCGGCGTACAGCTTGTCCAGCGCGGCGGTCACGGACGCCTTGCGGTCGCCCAGCGCCCCCACGCGGTCGGTGATCTGGCCCTGCCGGGACAGCGTCACGGGATCGTCGGCCCGGGCGGGCGGCGCCCCGGCCGGACCCCAGCCGCCGAACGCCAGCAGCGCGGCGGCCAGGACGAGCCCGGCCCGTGCGGATATCCCGGCGGTCGTGAGTCTCTTCGGCCTGCTCCTCGACGGAATCACATGGGGGAGCGTATGGGCGGTTTCCGGCCCCCGCACCCGGAGATCACCCCTGCCAGGGGGCCTACGGCACCGTGACGGCCGTGAGTTCCGGGCCGGGGAAGATCACGTGCTCCCCGATCAGGACCGCGTCCCCCTCCCCGAAGGCCGCGTCGTACGACCGCCAGCGGCGTTTGCCCGTCGCCGGGTCCAGGACCGCGACGTACGGCGGTGCGGCGCCCAGGAAGCTGCGCCGGCCCGGGCGTGTGGCCCGCACGTACAGTCCGCCCGGCCGGACCCCGAGCAGTTCGACGGCGCAGGCCGTCGCGTCGCGCCGGATCAGCGGCTGCCGCCAGCGTTCCGCGCCCGTCGCCGCGTCCAGCGCGTACACCACGTCCCAGCCCGCCGCCGGGCGGTACGCGGCCACGTACACCGTGTCGTGCCACGCCAGCACCCGCGCCGCCGGACTGCCGAGCTCGACGTGCCACAGCTCCCGGCCGGTCGACTGGTGCAAGGCCCGTACGGTGTCCCCGTCCAGTACGTACACCGGCGCCCCGGGTTGCCACGCGTCCTCGGGCGCGAACCCCTTGCCCCGCCACCACGACCACAGCGGCTCCCCGTCCGACAGGCGCAGCCCCCGCCGCAGCGGGCCGTCCACGACGATCACGCACTCGCCGCCGACCGTCAGACTCCGGCCCGGGACGTGCGGCGCCTCGTGGGTCCACAGGGTCTCGCCCGTCGCCGCGCTCAGGGCGGTCAGCCGCTCCGTGCCGCCGTGCAGCACCATGTCCCCGGCCGCCCGCAGCAGCCGCGCCTCCGGCAGGTCCCGCCACCAGCGCACCCGCCCGTCCTGCGGTTCCCGCGCCACCAGCCGCAGCGCGGGCTCGCCGTCGCGCCGCACCGCGACGCAGACCGTCCCGGCATCGGCCGTACAGCTCACCTCCGCCGGCCGGCCGGGCAGCGGGGCGGACGTGCCCTCGTCGGCGATCGCCGTCCAGCGGGTCGCCCCCACGTCGGCCCGTACGCAGCCCACTTCGGCCCCCGACCGCCACACCACTCCGTCCCCGGCCGCGTACAGGGCGTCCGGCCGGGCATCGGTGTGCCACGCGTGCGCACCGGGTTCGCCCGTGACCCACGGCGGCCGCCGGACCCGGGACCCGGCGCTGACCGCGACCGCCGTACCGAGCGGCGGGGGGCTGCCCGGATCGGCCGCCGCCTCGGGCAGCCAGGGCGAGCTGCCCGTCGCCGCGCATTCCAGGGCGATCCGCGCCAGGGCCCCGGCCCGCTCGGCGGCCTCCGGCAGACTCCGGGCCCGCTCCGCGCGTTCGAGCGCCCGCGCCGGATCCAGCGGCGGCCGGGAGCCCTGCTCCACACCGGCACGGGCCGCCGCGACCGAGGCCAGCGCGTGGTCGGCCTTCTCGTCGCCGGCCGCCTCCAGCCGGCCGCGGAGCAGGCCCGAGGCGCGGGTGAGCAGCCGCTCCGACTCGACGAGCCGGCCGCGCCCGGCGTGCCGGGCGGCCTCCTCCCGCAGCCACGAGGCCCGCTCCTCCAGCACCCCGGGGAGTTCCTGCTCGGCCTGTGCGAGCGCCTGCGCCGCGCCGGCCATGTCCCCGGCGGCGGTACGGTCCCGCGTGACCTGGCACAGGGCCAGCAGCCGGGCCCCCGCGGAGCCGATCCGCTCGCTGAGCCGCAGGGCGGCGGGCAGGTCCCGCGCCGCCAGGGCCAGCACCATGTCGTACGTCGCGGTCGCGCGCCGGCCCGCGTCCTCGATGCCGGACAGCTGCCGCTCGGCCTTCCAGGGGTCGGCCACGGCAACGGCCATGTCGATGCGGGCCCGCAGCCGGCTCCCCACGGGGCCGTCCGCGAAGTGGTACCCGGCGATCTGCGCGGCGTGCTCCGGCGCGACCCCGGCCAGCTCCTCCGCGACCGCGAGCAGCGGGCCGCGCCGGTCGGGGCCGAACACCGTGAACAGGGCCTGCTGCGCGTCGGTCAGCAGCCGCCGCGCCCGTGCGGGGCAGTGCCCGGCGGTGTCCCGGGCCAGGGCGGTCAGCAGCCGGGCCGCCCGGGCCCCGTCGCCCTGCGCGGCCGTCCACGCGCAGACCTCGGCGTCCGCGAGGAGCCGGCCGGCGAGTCCCGCGTCGTAGCGCGCGGCCGCGTCCGCGGCGACGGCCAACACCTCGACCCGCGCCTCCGCGTCCGCGGGCAACGCCCGCAACGTCTCCTCCACCTCGCGCAGCAAACCCCCCACGACCCCCCGCGCCACGGCGGTCACACCGCCGGCCACAGTGCCGTCGCCGTCGCCGGCCTCGTCCCGGTGCCCGTCTCCGCTCCCGGCCGCAGCCCCGACCCCGGCCGGGACCTCGGCCCCGCTCGCGGTCGCGCTCGCGCTCCCGCCCGTGGCCGGCGGTGCGGTCACGCTCCCGCCCGTGACCGCCCGGCCCACCGGTTCCCCGGAACGGTCCCCGGCCCCGGCCCCGGCCCCGTCGCCCGGTGCGGTCAGCCCGCGCAGGGTCTTCGCCACCGCCAGGGCCGACTCCGGCCGGTCCGCCGGGTCCTTCGCGAGCAGCGCCCGCACCAGCCGCTCCAGCTCCGGCGCCACCGGCGCACCCACCTCGCGCAGCGGGAGCGGAACCTCCTCGATGTGCCGGAGCATCAGTACGTACGGCCCCTCGGCCTGCCCGTACGGCGGATCCCCGCTCAGCAGCGCGTACAGCACGCACCCCAGCGCGTACAGATCGCACCGGGCGTCCACCCGCTCGCCCCGCCACTGCTCGGGGGCCATGTACGGGGGGCTGCCGAAGATCCGCCCGGTCACCGTCCAGCCCGCCGTCGCGTCCGAGGAGTGAGCGATGCCGAAGTCGCAGATCTTCAGCCGCCCCCCGGGCAGCAGGAAGAGATTGGCGGGTTTCAGATCCCGGTGGATGACGGCCTGCTCATGCGCGGCGGCCAGCGCCTCGGCGGTCTGCGCCGCCAGCCCGACCGCGACGTCCGCCGGCAGCCCGCCCCCCGCCCGCGCCAGCACCGATGCCAGGTCCTCGCCCGCCAGCAGTTCCATCACGATGAAGAGCCGGCCGTCCTGCTGCCCCACGTCGTGCACCACCGTGATGCCCGGATGCTGGAGCCGCGCCCCGATGGTGGCCTCCCGCCGGAAGCGGGCGACCAACTCCTCGTTCGTCGCCGCCTCCAGCAGCACCTTGACCGCCACCGCCCGGTCCAGCGCGGTGTCGTGGGCCCGCCACACCTCGCCCATGCCGCCCTGCCCGAGCCGCTGGTCCAGCCGGTACCGGCCGGCCAGCTGATCCCCCACCCGCACCGCGAAGCCCCCTGACATCACGTCAACGACGTATCCAGGGGGCATTGTCCACCGCGAAGTGAACTACAGGGGGTCGCTGCGCCGCCGGATTTTGTCGCCCAGCCAGACCAGGGGGTCGTACTTGCGGTCCACGGCCCGCTCCTTCAGCGGGATCAGCGCATTGTCGGTGATCTTGATGCCCTCCGGGCAGACCTCGGTGCAGCACTTGGTGATGTTGCAGTAGCCCAGCCCGTGCTCCTCCTGGGCCGTGCGCTTGCGGTCCAGGCCGCTCTGCGCCGCCGCGTCCAGGGGGTGCATGTCCAGCTCCGCCACCCGCATCAGGAAGCGGGGCCCGGCGAAGGCCGTCTTGTTCTCCTCGTGGTCACGCACCACGTGGCAGGTGTCCTGACACAGGAAGCACTCGATGCACTTCCTGAACTCCTGCGAGCGGTCCACGTCGACCTGCTGCATCCGGTACTCGCCCGGGGCCACCCCCGCCGGCGGCACGAAGGCCGGGATCTCGCGCGCCTTGTGGTAGTTGAAGGACACGTCGGTGACCAGGTCCCGGACGATCGGGAAGGCGCGCAGCGGAGTGACGGTGATGGTCTCGGACCGCTCGAAGGTGGACATGCGCGTCATGCACAGCAGCCGAGGCCGTCCGTTGATCTCGGCGCTGCACGAACCGCACTTGCCCGCCTTGCAGTTCCAGCGCACCGCGAGGTCCGAGACCTGGGTGGCCTGGAGCCGGTGGACGATGTCCAGGACCACTTCCCCGTCGTGCACCTCCACGGTGAAGTCCCGCAGCTCGCCGCCCTCCGCGTCGCCCCGCCAGATCCTGAACGCGGCATCGTAGGTAGTCACTCGTAGAGCTCCTCTTCGGCGAGGTACTTGACCAGCTCTTCCTTCTCGAAGAGCGCGAGCAGGTCGGGTCGGATGGGGTCGGTGCGGACGCGGGTCAGCTCGATCCGGTCGGCTGCCGGGTCCGCGGGGGCGGGGTCGACGGGCCGGCACAGCAGGTTCACCGGGCGCCAGGACCGCTCCATGGCCGGGCAGTCCTCCCGGGTGTGGCCGCCGCGGCTCTCGGTGCGCTCCAGGGCCGCGCGGGCCACGCACTCGCTGACCAGCAGCATGTTCCGCAGGTCCAGGGCCAGGTGCCAGCCCGGATTGAACTGCCGGTGCCCCTCGACCCCGGCCCGGGACGCCCGTACGCGCAGGGTCGCGAGCTTCTCCAGCGCCTCGGCCATCTCGCCCTCGCGGCGGATGATCCCCACGAGGTCGTTCATGGTCGTCTGGAGTTCCTGGTGGAGGCTGTACGGGTTCTCCGCGCCCTCGGCGGCGTGGAACGGCGCCAGCGCCTCCGCGGCCGCCTCGTCCACCCGGGCCTGGTCCACGACGGGGAGCCGGCCCGCCTCCGCGGCGGCGTACCGCGCCGCGTGCAGCCCGGCCCGGCGGCCGAAGACCAGCAGGTCGGAGAGGGAGTTGCCGCCGAGACGGTTCGAGCCGTGCATGCCGCCCGCCACCTCGCCGGCGGCGAACAGCCCCGGGACCCCGACCGTGGCGGCGGTGTCCGAGTCGACCGCGATCCCGCCCATCACGTAGTGGCAGGTCGGGCCGACCTCCATCGGCTCGGCGGTGATGTCCACGTCCGCCAGCTCCTTGAACTGGTGGTACATCGACGGCAGCCGGCGGCGGATCCGCTCCGCGGGCATCCGGGTGGACACGTCCAGGAAGACCCCGCCGTGCGGGGAGCCGCGGCCCGCCTTGACCTCGGAGTTGATGGCCCGGGCCACCTCGTCGCGGGGCAGCAGCTCGGGCGGGCGCCGGTTGTGGTCCGGGTCCTCGTACCAGCGGTCGCCCTCCTCCTGCGACTCGGCGTACTTCTCCTTGAAGACGTCCGGGACGTAGTCGAACATGAACCGCTTGCCCTCGGAGTTGCGCAGCACCCCGCCGTCGCCGCGGACCGACTCGGTGACGAGGATGCCCTTCACCGACGGGGGCCAGACCATGCCCGTCGGGTGGAACTGCACGAACTCCATGTTCAGCAGGGGCGCGCCCGCGAGCAGCGCCAGCGCGTGGCCGTCGCCCGTGTACTCCCAGGAGTTCGAGGTGGTCTTGAAGGACTTCCCGATCCCGCCCGTGGCCAGCACCACCGCGGGGGCCTCCAGGACGAAGAACCGCCCGGATTCGCGCTCGTAGCAGAAGGCCCCCGAGACCTTCCCCCCGTCCTTCAGGACCCGGGTGACCGTGCACTCCTGGAAGACCTTGAGCCGCGCCTCGTAGTCCCCGTACTCCTTGAAGTCCTCCTGCTGGAGCTGGACGATCTTCTGCTGGAGGGTGCGGATCAGCTCCAGGCCGGTCCGGTCGCCGACGTGCGCGAGGCGCGGGTACTCGTGTCCGCCGAAGTTGCGCTGGGAGATCTTCCCGTCGGGAGTGCGGTCGAAGAGCGCCCCCCAGGTCTCCAGCTCCCAGACCCGGTCCGGGGCCTCCTTGGCGTGCAGTTCCGCCATCCGCCACTGGTTGAGGAACTTGCCCCCGCGCATCGTGTCGCGGAAGTGCACCTGCCAGTTGTCGCCCTCGTTGGCGTTGCCCATGGAGGCGGCGATCCCGCCCTCCGCCATCACCGTGTGGGCCTTGCCGAAGAGGGACTTGCAGATCACGGCCGTACGGACGCCCCGCTCCCGGGCCTCGATCGCGGCCCGCAGGCCGGCGCCGCCCGCGCCGACGACGACCACGTCCCACTGCTGCCGTTCCACTTGAGCCATCTCAGAAGATCCTCGGGTCGGTGAAGGCGCCGCTGGCCAGCAGGTACACGTACAGGTCGCACAGGGCGACGCTGATCAGCGAGGCCCACGCCAGCAGCATGTGGCGGGAGTTGAGGCGGCTGACCCAGCCCCACAGGCGGTAGCGCACGGGGTGCTTGGAGAAGTGCTTCAGGCGGCCGCCCATGATGTGCCGGCAGGAGTGGCAGGACAGCGTGTACGCCCAGATCAGCACGATGTTGGTGACGAACAGCAGGGTGCCGAGGCCCATGTGGCCCCACTCGTAACGGTCGTTGCGGAAGGTCAGCACGGTGTCGTACGTGAGGATGCCCGCGACCGGCAGCGCGGCGTAGAAGAAGTACCGGTGCACGTTCTGGAAGATCAGCGGGAAGCGGGTCTCACCTGTGTACGTGGCGTGCGGCTCGGCGACGGCGCAGGCGGGCGGCGAGGCCCAGAAGCCCCGGTAGTAGGCCTTGCGGTAGTAGTAGCAGGTCAGCCGGAAGCCGAGCGGGAAGACCAGGATCAGCAGGGCGGGGGACAGGCCCCACCAGGAGCCGAACAGGTCGAGGTTGGGGCCGCCGCGCATCGTCTCGCAGTTCTCCGCGAGACACGGGGAGTAGAACGGCGAGACGTACGGGGCCGCGTAGTAGTCGGCGTTGGCGAAGGCCCGCCAGGTCGAGTAGACGATGAAGGCGAGCAGTCCGGCAGCGGTGCCGGCGGGGGCCAGCCACCACCGGTCGGTCCGCAGGTGCCGGGCCGCGATGGCGGCCCGGGAGGCGTCGTGGACGCCGTCGGGCCGCTGCCGGGGCCGGTTGGAGGGTGGCAAGTCCGTGCCTGTGGCCAAGAGGGACTCCGGGTGGAGTGATGAGGGGTGGCCCAGGAGACCCGGCCGCCGTGGACGGCGGCCGGGCCAGATGGGGGAGCGGGTCTGCGGCTCGGGCGGGGTCGCCGGCGTCAGGGGGCGTGGCGGTCGCGCGCGCCCAGGCCCTCGTCGTCGGTGTCCGTCCACAGCGCGTTGTCGTACGGGGTGTCCGGGATGGTCACCATCCGGGACGGATCCGGCGCGGCCGGCGTCGGCTTCTGCCGCTTCGACTGCTGTTCCAGCTGTTCGACCTTGCGGGTCAGCTCGTCCAGGTTGCGCCGTACGGCACTCAGGTCGTCTTGCAGGGACATGATTTGCCCTCACTTCCGCGGGTGCGGTGGCAACGCTCATGTGCGCCTGCGAGTGTCGCGCCTCCCGTCCCCGGTTGTGAAGGGACGTGCAGGAATTGCGGGCGCGCAGGCGTGAATCGTGCGCCCCTCCCTGCACCCCATTCTCATCCCTCTCCCGGGGGAACGCAGGTTGCCGTGCAAGCGGGATTGGTCCGCACGGGTGGGGTTCGCGGCGTGGCGTGGGGCCGGTGCGAGGGGCGCGGCGGCCCGTCGATTTCAGTGGGTTTCGACATCCAGTGTGATCAGCTCCATATACCGCCGAACGTGATCAAGCTCCCCCACGCCCTGCCCCGGAGGTACCACCCATGTCCCAGAGAAGGCGCAGGTCCTTGGCGCTCCTCACCTCGGGAGTCCTCGCACTGCCGCTGCTCGCGGGCTGTGGTGCAGGTGAAGACGAGGGCGGCCCGGCCGCCGCGGGCCAGGACATCGCGACCACGACCCGCGACAAGGTGGCCGACGGCGGCGTGCTG
The DNA here is from genome assembly GCF_042736805.1 of Streptomyces sp. NPDC060031. Taxonomy (NCBI): domain Bacteria; kingdom Bacillati; phylum Actinomycetota; class Actinomycetes; order Kitasatosporales; family Streptomycetaceae; genus Streptomyces; species Streptomyces sp. NPDC060031. The sequence continues at coordinate 20,592 of NZ_JBHWVM010000057.1, read as the reverse complement.
CGCTGGGCCGTGGACACCCTCCCGGACACCCTGAACACCTTCCAGGCGGACGCGGACGCGACCACCAACCGCATCGCCGGGGCGGTGCTGCCCCAGCTGTTCGTCCTGGACGCCAAGGGCCGGCCGGTGGCCAATCCCGACTACCTGGAGAAGGCGGAGGTCGTCGCGCGGGAGCCCAAGCAGGTCGTCGTCTACAAGCTGAACCAGCAGGCGGTGTGGAGCGACGGCCGGGAGATCGGCGCGGCCGACTTCGTGGCGCAGTGGCGGGCCCTGAACGGCAAGGACTCGGCGTACTGGACGGCGCGCAACGCCGGCTACGAGCGGATCGAGAAGATCGAGCGCGGCAAGACCGACCTGGAGGTCAAGGTCACCTTCGTCAAGCCGTACGCCGACTGGCGCTCCCTCTTCAGCCCGCTCTACCCCAAGCAGGTCACCGGCACCCCGGACGCCTTCAACGAGGGGGCGCGCGGCACCCTCAAGGTCACCGCCGGGCCCTTCGGCCTCGGGGCCATCGACAAGAAGACCGGCACCGCCGCCCTGACCCGCAACCCGCGCTGGTGGGGCCGGCCGGCCAAGCTGGACTCCCTGGTCCTGACCGCCGTGCCCCGGTCCGAGCGGCCCGCGGCGCTGGCGGCCGGGAAGGTGGACCTCGCGGAGATCGACCGCTCGGCCGCCGACCGGATCACGCTGGCCCACCGCGACGCCGCAGGGTCCGCGGGCGGCGCGCACGGCCCGGCCGCCTCCCTGTCGGCGGCGCAGGCCACGCTGTCGTGGGCGCGCGCCTTCGGCGCCGACGAGGGCGTGGCCAAGACGGAGCAGGAGACCCGCCAGAAGAACGCCGACGCGGTGAAGAAGTACGCCGCCGAGCAGCAGGGCCTGCGCGCCTTCACCGTCCGCAAGTCCCTGGAGCCGGCCTACACGCAGCTCGCCCTGAACGGCGCCTCCGGGCCCCTCTCGGACGAGCGGGTGCGCCGGGCGGTGGCCCGGGCGCTGGACCGCCGGACGCTGGCCGAGATCGTACTGAAGCCCCTCGGCCTCCCGGCGACCCCCGTCGGCAGCCACGTGGCGCTGGCCGGGCAGCGGGCGTACGCCGACAACAGCGACGCACTCGGCGGCCAGGACACCCAGGCGGCCCAGGCGCTGCTCGCGGACGCGGGCTGGCGCCGGGGCGGCAAGATCACCCAGCCGGCCGGTGCGAAGGCGGGCTCGGAGAGCGAGAAGACGGCGGCGGACGACTCGAAGACCCCGACGGGGCCGGGCACCGGCAACGACGGCCTCTACATCGTCGGCCAGGACGACGAGCGCAACGGCGACGACAAGCCCCCGGCGGCGGCCAGGCCGGCGGCGGCCAAGCCCGCCTCCGGACCGGTCGCCCGACTGTTCGCCGGACCCCGGGGGTCCAAGCCCGCGGCGCGGCGCTTCCACATCGGCGACCAGGAGGGCCCGGAGAGCCTCATGGGCTCGGACCTCCCCGAGGGGCTCTACGCACCCGACGGGGAGATCGTCGACTCCGACCGCTTCGCCCAGGGCGCCCAGCCTTCCCCGGTGCTGGCCCCCGCCCCGCTGGCGGCGCAGCAGCGGGCCCTGATCCTCACCCAGGCCGAGACGGCGTCCGCGGCGGCGGCCGCCGACGACGTAGCCGACGACGTCCCCGCCGTCGACGACGGCAAGCGCAGCCCGGCCCGGGACGCCGAGGCGGCGGCCGGGCCCGCCCCGGCCAGCCCGGCCCCGGCCAAGCAGGCCGTCCGTACCTCCGGCTCGATGCTGGCCAAGGACGGCAAGCCGCTCACCCTGCGCTTCGTCCTGCCGTCGGGCCCCGGCTCGGAGTCCCTGCGCACGGTCGCCGAGCGGATCGCCCAGATGCTCCAGAAGGTCGGCGTGAACACCGAGCTGACCAAGGTGGCCGACGAGAGCTTCTTCAAGGACCACATCGCCTCGGGCCAGTACGACCTGGCCCTCTACTCCTGGCCGGCGACCGCCTACCCCGCCACCGACGCCCGCCCCATCTTCGCCAAGCCGGAGCCGGCCGCCGACGGCTCGCTCCTCGTCGAACAGAACTACACCCGCGTCGGCACCGACCACATCGACCAGCTCTTCGACGAGGCGGTGTCCGAGCTGGACGAGGACGAGTCCCGCGAGCTGATGCGCAAGGCGGACGCCCGCATCTGGGCCGCCGCCGGATCCATCCCGCTCTTCCAGCGCCCCGAGCTGGTCGCCGTCAAGCCCGCGCTGGCCAACGCGGGCGCCTTCGGCCTCGGCGCCCCCCGGTACCAGGACATCGGCTGGAAGAAGCCGCCGACCGCGAAGGACGCCGGGAAGGCCGAGAAGAAGAAGTAGTGACAAACGGGTGCCAGACAGGTTGACCTGCGCCCCGCAAGCTCAGATGTGACTCAAGTCCCTTGCCCGCCGGATCGTCGGCGGGCAAGGTCGTGGATGCCCGTTGACCCGCATGAACACTGGCATCACCCAGAGCCGGGACCCCCCACCCCGCACCCGGCTCTCCTCATTCGTCCGGCCTCTTGACAGACCCCCCGGCAGGCGGTTCCCGCCACGCGACGTACGATGGGGTAAGGCCGTGGCAGGTTTTCGCCCGGTCGAGGCGCGCGTGCCAGGCCGTACGCGTCGCCATCCACGATCCCGGGAGAAGCGCCGAAGTGCCCACGCGCCACGACATCCGTAACGTCGCCATCGTCGCCCACGTCGACCATGGCAAGACGACCATCGTCGATGCCATGCTCAAGCAGGCCGGTGCCTTCGCCGCCCACCAGCACCTCGACGACCGCATGATGGACTCGAACGACCTGGAGCGTGAGAAGGGCATCACGATCCTCGCCAAGAACACGGCGGTGAAGTATCACCCCAAGGACGGCGGGGCCCCGATCACGATCAACATCATCGACACCCCCGGCCACGCCGACTTCGGTGGTGAGGTCGAGCGCGGTCTGTCGATGGTGGACGCCGTCGTTCTGCTGGTGGACGCCTCCGAGGGTCCGCTGCCCCAGACCCGCTTCGTCCTGCGCAAGGCCCTGCAGGCGAAGATGCCGGTCATCCTCTGCATCAACAAGACCGACCGCCCGGACTCCCGGATCGACGAGGTCGTCAACGAGACGTACGACCTGTTCCTGGACCTGGACGCGGACGAGGACCAGATCGAGTTCCCGATCGTCTACGCCTGCGGCCGTGACGGCGTTGCCTCGCTGACCAAGCCGGAGGACGGCACCGTCCCGGCCGACAGCGACAGCCTGGAGCCGTTCTTCTCCACCATCCTGGAGCACGTCCCGGCCCCGGTGTACGACGAGGAGGCGCCCCTCCAGGCCCACGTCACCAACCTGGACGCCGACAACTTCCTCGGCCGCATCGCGCTCGTCCGCGTCGAGCAGGGCGAGCTGCGCAAGGGCCAGACCGTCGCGTGGATCAAGCGTGACGGCTCGATTTCCAACGTCCGCATCACCGAGCTGATGATGACCGAGGCGCTCACCCGCAAGCCGGCCGAGGTGGCGGGCCCGGGTGACATCTGCGCGGTCGCCGGATTCCCCGAGATCATGATCGGCGAGACCCTGGCCGACCCGGAGAACCCGATCGCCCTGCCGCTGATCTCGGTGGACGAGCCGGCGATCTCCATGACCATCGGTACGAACACCTCCCCGATGGTCGGCCGCGGCGGCAGCGGCAAGGGCGCGGACGCCAAGTCCGCGGTCAAGGACCGCAAGGTCACCGCCCGTCAGGTCAAGGACCGTCTGGACCGCGAGCTGGTCGGTAACGTCTCGCTCCGCGTCCTCGACACCGAGCGTCCCGACGCCTGGGAGGTCCAGGGCCGTGGTGAGCTCGCGCTCGCCATCCTGGTCGAGCAGATGCGCCGCGAGGGCTTCGAGCTGACCATCGGCAAGCCGCAGGTGGTCACGCAGGAGATCGACGGCAAGGTGCACGAGCCGGTCGAGCGCATGACGATCGACGTCCCCGAGGAGCACATGGGCGCGGTCACGCAGCTCATGGGCGTCCGCAAGGGCCGCATGGACAACATGTCGAACCACGGCTCCGGCTGGGTCCGCATGGAGTTCGTCGTCCCGTCCCGCGGTCTCATCGGCTTCCGTACGGAGTTCCTCACGGGCACGCGCGGCACCGGCATCGCCCACTCCATCCACGAGGGTCACGAGCCGTGGTTCGGCCCGCTGGTCACCCGTAACAACGGTTCGCTGGTCGCGGACCGCGCGGGCTCGGTCACGCCGTTCGCGATGATCAACCTGCAGGAGCGCGGCGTCCTGTTCACCGACCCCGGCACCGAGGTGTACGAGGGCATGATCGTCGGCGAGAACTCGCGCTCCGACGACATGGACGTGAACATCACCAAGGAGAAGAAGCTCACCAACATGCGTGCGGCTTCCGCGGACAACACCGAGAACGTGGTGCCGCCCCGCAAGCTCTCCCTTGAGCAGTCCCTGGAGTTCTGCCGCGACGACGAGTGCGTCGAGGTGACCCCGGAGGCGGTCCGCATCCGCAAGGTCGTCCTGGACCAGAAGGACCGCTCGCGCACCGCGTCGCGCGCCAAGTCCGGCAAGTAGCAAACCGCCACACTCCGCAACAGCCCCTCCCGTCACGGACTCCGTGACGGGAGGGGCTGTTCGCTTTTGTCAAGCGGATTTATGCGTTCAGGTGTCCGCATACCGACCGTGACACTCCGGAAGGTGAGCTAACCGTCCGTTTCGCACGTGTCTGTCTCCTATCCGTTTGTCCGGATTTCGGGTTTTCGACACAAGACGATGTTGTGAAAACGAGACCACTTAAGTGTGGTTTACGGTCATGGCTTCCCTGAGGATGGCTCCATTGAGCTCGGGTCAATGGGTCACACGCTGTGGGGAGCGTCGACTCACGAGCACACTCAAGGCACCTGTCCAACTCGCCGTCAGGGGTGTCGGCGAAACGATGGGTGTCCTTCACATCAGACAGTGGACTCATGAGGAGGAAACCCATGCGCGGTGCCAAGAGCGCCAAGTGGGTAACGGGCGCGATTGTCGTCGCCCTGGCTGCGACCGCCTGCGGTGGCGGCGACAAGGGCGACGCTGCCGGCAAGGGTGAGGTTGACCCGAACGGTATCTACTCGGTCGAGGTGGGCGAGCCGGAGAAGCTCCTCCAGCCGGCCGACACGATGGAGTCCAACGGCTCCATCGTCATGTCCGGTCTGTTCTCGCAGCTCGTCGACTACGACGCCGACGGCAAGCTGACGATGGTCAACGCCGAGTCGGTGCAGAGCACGGACTCCAAGCTGTGGACCGTCAAGCTGAAGCCGGGCTGGAACTTCCACGACGGCACCAAGGTGACCGCCGAGTCCTACGTCAAGGCGTGGAACTGGGCCGCGAACATCGACAACAAGCAGGGCAACGCGTCCTGGTTCGCGGACATCAAGGGCTTCGCGGCCGTCCACCCCGAGGCCGAGGGCGCCAAGCCCACCGGCACGGCGATGGAGGGTCTGAAGGTCGTCGACGAGAACACCTTCACCATCGAGCTCGCCAACGCCGTCCCGTACTTCGCGTACAAGCTCGGCTACGAGGTCTTCTCCCCGCTGCCGGAGTCCTTCTACAAGGACCCCGCGGCCGCCGGTGAGAAGCCGGTCGGCAACGGCCCGTACAAGTTCAAGTCGTGGGAGCACAAGAAGCAGATCGAGCTCACGCGCTTCGACGAGTACAAGGGCGAGAACAAGGCGAAGAACGGTGGTGTGATTCTCAAGAACTACTCCACCCTCGAAACCGCCTACGAGGACCTGAAGTCGGGCAACGTCGACGTCCTGCGTCAGATCGGCCCGAAGGACCTCCCGGTCTACCGCGCCGACCTCGGCGACCGCGCCGTGGACCAGGCGTACTCCGCGGTCCAGACCCTGGCCATCGCGTTCTACGCCGACCAGTGGAAGACCCCGAAGGCTGTCGACCCGAAGGTCCTCCAGGGCCTGTCGATGGCGATCGACCGCGACACCATCACCAAGACGGTGCTCCAGGGCACCCGCGAGCCCGCCACGGGCTGGGTCGCCAAGGGCGTCCTCGGCTACACGCCGAACGCGACCGGTGACACCACCAAGTTCAACCCGACCAAGGCCAAGGAGCTCATCACCGCCGGTGGTGGCGTTCCGAACAACGAGATCTCCATCCAGTTCAACTCGGACGGCGGTCACAAGGAATGGGTCGAGGCTGTCTGCAACAGCATCACCCAGGCCACGGGCGTCAAGTGCACCGGTGACGCCAAGCCCGACTTCCAGGCCGACCTCCAGGCCCGCAAGTCCAAGCAGGTCAAGTCGATCTACCGCTCCGGCTGGGTCCTCGACTACCCGGTGAACGCCAACTTCATCAGCGACCTGTTCCGCACGGGCGCCGGTGGCAACCAGGGTGGCTTCTCCAACCCGGAGCTGGACGCGAAGATCGCCGCGGCCGACACCGCCGCGAGCCTGGACGAGTCCGTGAAGGCCTACCAGGCCATCGAGAAGGACCTCGTCAACTACATGCCGTCGATCCCGCTCTGGTACTACAAGGTCAACGCGGGCTTCTCGGAGAAGGTCCAGAACGTGAAGTACGCCCAGGACGGCGACCCGATCCTCGAGGGTGTCGAGGTCAAGAAGTAAGTCCTCACGCGTAATTCCGCTCGAAACGGATGTGGGCCGGCGGGGAGCCGGTCCACATCCGGGCCTACATGCAGCGCCCGGGGGGCCCTTTCGCGACGCAGTGACGTTTCGTCACGCGCGTGCGTGGCGAAAGGGCCCGTCCGGCTGCGCCTGCCGCATCTTCTACGGAGGCATGATGGGGCGCTATGTCGCACGACGACTGCTCCAGATGATCCCGGTCTTCTTCGGGACGACCCTGCTCATCTTCTTGATGGTGTACAGCCTGCCCGGCGACCCCGTGGCCGGACTCTTCGGGGACAAGGGCACCGACCCCGCCACATTGGCGAAGCTCAGGCACGAGCACGGCCTCGACCTGCCGATCATGCAGCAGTACTGGAACTACATCTCGGGCATCCTGTTCCACTTCGACTTCGGGCACCAGATCCGCAGCGGACGTGAGATCACCGATGTCCTCGCCAGCGCCTTCCCGGTCACGCTCCGGCTGGCCTTCTTCGCGTTCGCCATCGAGATCGTTCTGGGCCTGACCCTCGGGATCCTCGCCGGCCTCAAGGCCGGCAAGCTGGTGGACAACCTGATCCTGATCCTGACCCTGCTGATCATTTCGATGCCGGTCTTCGTCCTCGGCTTCATCGTCAAGTCGGTGTTCGCCTTCCAGCTCGGCTGGATCGACCCGAACGTCAGCAACGACGAGACGTGGGGCGAACTGATCGCGCCGGCCATCGTCCTGGGATCGCTGTCCCTGGCCTACGTGGCCCGCCTGACCCGCACCTCGATGGCCGAGAACCTGCGCGCCGACTACGTGCGCACCGCGATCGCCAAGGGCCTGCCGAAGCGCCGGGTCATCGGTGTGCACCTCATGCGCAACTCGATGATCCCCGTCGTGACCTTCCTGGGAACCGACATCGGCGCCCTCATGGGCGGCGCCGTCGTCACCGAGGGCATCTTCAACGTCAAGGGCGTCGGCGGTCTGATCTACGACTCGATCGTCCGCCGCGAAGGCCTGACCGTGGTCGGTGTCGTCACCGTCCTGGTCGTGGTCTACCTGATAGCCAGCCTGCTCGTCGACCTCCTCTACGCGGTCATGGACCCGAGGATCCGGTATGCCTGACATGACCAAGACCGAGCCCGCGACCTCCGAGGCCACCGCGGCGCCCGCCGCGCCCGTGGCCCCGGAGAAGGCCGAGAAGGCGCGCAGCCTCTGGGGCGACGCCTGGGCCGACCTGCGTCGCAACCCGTACTTCCTCGTGTCCTCGGCGTTGATCCTCGTCCTCCTGACGATCGCGACCTTCCCGGGCTGGTTCACCAGCGTCGACCCCACCAAGGGCGACCTGGTCCACCACTTCCTCGCGAAGCCCGAGCTGTCCAAAGTCGGTTCGCCCGAGTGGCTCGGTTACGACGGCCAGGGCCGCAGCGTCTACGCGCGCCTCATCTACGGCACCCGGGCCTCGATCATCGTCGCCGTCGCCGTGACCGCCATCGTCACCGTCGTCGGTTCCATCACGGGCATGATCGCCGGCTACTTCGGCGGCCTGACCGACGCGATCATGTCGCGCATCACCGACATCTTCTTCGGCATCCCGTTCCTGCTCGGCTCGATGGTCGTCCTCCAGGCCTTCACCAAGCGCACGGTGTGGACGGTCGTCTTCGCCCTGGCCTTCCTCGGCTGGACGCAGATCAACCGCGTCATGCGCGGCGCGGTCATCACCGTGAAGCAGGCCGACTACGTGCACGCGGCGAAGGCGCTGGGCGCCGGCACCACCCGGATCCTGATCCGGCACATCCTGCCGAACGCCATGGCTCCGGTGATCGTGGTCTCCACGATCGCGCTGGGCGGTTACGTCGCCGCGGAGGCGACCCTGTCCTACCTGGGTCTGGGTCTCGCGTCCCCGACCATCTCGTGGGGCGTGGACATCTCCGCCGGTGCCGCGCAGATCCGAGTGGCGCAGCACATCCTGCTGTACCCCTCGATCATCCTCAGCATCACCGTCCTCGCCTTCATCATGCTCGGCGAAGCGGTCCGCAACGCCCTCGACCCCAAGCTGCGCTGAGGAGGGCGTAAGTGATCACCATGGACAACACCAGCAGTGTTCCCTCCCCGCGTGACGGGGACCAGCAGGCGCCCCTTCTCGAAGTGCGTGACCTGCACGTCGAGTTCCACACCCGCGACGGCGTGGCCAAGGCCGTCAACGGCGTGAACTACAGCGTGGCCGCCGGCGAGACCCTCGCGGTCCTCGGCGAGTCGGGCTCCGGCAAGTCCGTGACGGCGCAGGCCATCATGGGCATCCTCGACATGCCCCCCGGCAAGATCCCGCAGGGCGAGATCCTCTTCCGCGGCCAGGACATGCTCAAGATGAGCTTCGAGGAGCGGCGCAAGCTCCGCGGCCGGAAGATCGCCATGATCTTCCAGGACGCGCTGTCTTCGCTGAACCCGGTGCTCACCGTCGGCTACCAGCTGGGCGAGATGTTCCGCGTCCACCAGGGGCTGTCGAAGAAGGAAGCCCGCGTCAAGGCCATCGAGCTGATGGACAAGGTCAAGATCCCGGCGGCGAAGGAGCGTGTGGACGACTACCCGCACCACTTCTCCGGCGGTATGCGCCAGCGCATCATGATCGCCATGGCGATCGCGCTGGAGCCGGACCTGATCATCGCGGACGAGCCGACGACGGCGCTGGACGTCACCGTCCAGGCCCAGGTCATGGACCTCCTCGCCGAGCTCCAGCGCGAGCTGAACATGGGTCTGATCCTGATCACCCACGACCTCGGCGTCGTCGCCGACGTCGCGGACAAGATCGCGGTCATGTACGCCGGCCGGATCGTCGAGACCGCCCCGGTCCACGAGATCTACAAGGCGCCCGCCCACCCGTACACCCGCGGCCTGCTCGACTCGATCCCGCGCCTGGACCAGAAGGGCCAGGAGCTCTTCGCGATCAAGGGCCTGCCGCCCAACCTGCTGAGGCTTCCCAGCGGGTGTTCGTTCAACCCGCGCTGCACCGCCGCGCAGGACGTCTGCCGCTCGGAGGTCCCGCTGCTTCAGGTGGTCAGCGCGCAGGACGGCACCGAGCTGCCGGGCCGCCGCAGCGCGTGCCACTTCTGGAAGGAGCAGATCCATGGCTGAGCCCACCGGGAACGCCCCCGAGCGCGAGCCGATCCTCCAGGTCCGCAACCTGGTCAAGCACTTCCCGCTGACCCAGGGCATCCTGTTCAAGAAGCAGGTCGGCGCGGTCAAGGCGGTCGACGGGATCTCCTTCGACCTGTACCAGGGCGAGACCCTCGGCATCGTCGGCGAGTCCGGCTGTGGCAAGTCCACCGTCGCCAAGCTGCTGATGAACCTGGAGCGCGCCACCGCCGGCGAGGTCTTCTACAAGGGCCAGGACATCACCAAGCTGTCCGGCCGGGCCCTCAAGGCCGTCCGCCGCAACATCCAGATGGTGTTCCAGGACCCGTACACCTCGCTGAACCCGCGCATGACGGTCGGCGACATCATCGGCGAGACCTACGACATCCACCCCGAGGTGGCCCCCAAGGGCGACCGCCGGCGCAAGGTCCAGGAACTCCTGGACGTCGTGGGCCTCAACCCGGAGTACATCAACCGGTACCCGCACCAGTTCTCCGGCGGCCAGCGCCAGCGCATCGGCATCGCCCGAGGCCTCGCGCTCAACCCGGAGATCATCATCTGCGACGAGCCGGTCTCCGCGCTCGACGTGTCGGTGCAGGCGCAGGTCATCAACCTGATGGAGAAGCTCCAGGACGAGTTCAACCTGTCCTACATCTTCATCGCGCACGACCTGTCGATCGTGCGGCACATCTCCGACCGCGTCGGCGTCATGTACCTGGGCAAGATGGCCGAGATCGGCACCGACGCCCAGATCTACGAGCACCCGACCCACCCGTACACCCAGGCACTGCTCTCCGCCGTGCCGGTGCCGGACCCGGAGGCCCGCGCCCACCGCGAGCGGATCATCCTGACCGGTGACGTCCCCTCCCCGGCCAACCCGCCGTCGGGCTGCCGCTTCCGCACCCGCTGCTGGAAGGCCGAGGAGAAGTGCTCCACCGAGGAGCCGCTGCTGGCGATCCCGCAGCGCTTCAAGGGCGTGGACAGCCCGGCCGCGCACGAGTCGGCGTGCCACTTCGCGGAGGAGAAGGCCGTCCTGGCCGTCTGACCCCCGCAGAGGCGTACCACCCAGGGCGCCCGGCACCGGATCTCTCCGGTGCCGGGCGCCTCGGCGTTCGCCCGTACGCCCGTGACGGGAAAGCCGGTTGCACCCGCCCGCCGCGCGGACGGAGAGTGGGCCGATGACCACCACGCTGACCGTACGGCCCGCCGGGCCCGGCGACGCCGCGGACATCTGCGCCCTGCTCAACGCCGTGGACGTGATCGAGATCGGCCGCCCGGAGACCGACCTGGGCACCGTCGAGGCCGACCTCCTGCACCCCGACGTCGACCTCGCCACCGACTCCTGGCTCGCCTTCGCCGACGGACGGCTCGTCGCCTACGGCCTGGTCTGGGCCGACTCGGGCCCGGGCCGCGTCGATTGCGACCACTACGTACTGCCCGGCCACGACGAGGCCGCCGCCCGGCTGCTGGAGCTGATGGAGGTCCGGGCCCACGAGATGAACGGCGGGGAGCGGGAGGGCCGGCTGCGGCTCCAGCTCAACGTGGAGCCCACCCTCGACCTCGGCCTCCTCGCCGCCCGCGGCTACCGCAGCGTACGCCGCTACCAGGTGATGACCCGGGCGCTCGACGAGGGCGCCGCCGCAGCCCCGGCCCCGCCCGCCGGGCTGACCCTGCGCCACTGCGGGGCCGACGCGGCCGACCGCCGCCGGGCCCACGCCCTGATCGAGGAGACCTTCACGGCGCACCACGGCCACGTGGCGCGCCCGTACGAGCCCTGGCTGGACCACATCGACGGCCGGCGCCTGGACTGGTCGCTGGTCTGGATCGCCACCCTGCCCGGCCACGGTGACGTCGGGGTCCTGCTGACCCGCGACGACCGCACCAGCATGGCCTGGATCAACAACCTCGGCGTACGGAAGGACCTGCGCGGCCGCGGCATCGGCGCGTACCTGCTGCGCCACGGCTTCGCCGCCTACGCGGCGCGCGGCCGCGACACCCTGGGCCTCGGCGTGGACACCCACAACGAAACCGGCGCGCTGGCGCTGTACGAGGCGCACGGCATGGCGCTGCACTACGCGGTCGACACCTGGGAGCTCCCTTTGCACTCGCAGGGGTGATAGGCGCTCGGCGAGCGGGTGCAATCGGTCCAACCAGGATTGCACGCCACCCCTCATGGGGTGACATTGGCCCCAAGTGAATCTTGGGACCCAGTAGGAGGCACTCCATGCGCGGAGCCACCCACGCCAAGTGGGCCGCTTGTGCGGCGGCCGTCGCCCTCGCGGCGACGGCCTGCGGCGGCGGAAGCGACAGCGGCGGGGGCGGGGCCGAGGGAATCGTCAGCTCCTCCTGGGGTGACCCGCAGAACCCGCTGGAGCCGGCCAACACCAATGAGGTGCAGGGCGGCAAGGTCCTCGACATGCTCTTCCGGGGTCTGAAGCGGTACGACCCGAAGACCGGCGAGGCCAAGAACATGCTCGCCGAGAAGATCGAGACGACCGACAGCCAGAACTTCACGATCACGCTGAAGGACGGCTGGAAGTTCAGCAACGACGAGCCGGTCACCGCGCAGTCCTTCGTGGACGCCTGGAACTACGGGGCGGACGTCCGCAACAAGCAGAACAACTCGCCGTTCTTCTCCGACATCGTCGGCTACGCGGACCTGCACCCGGCGTCGGGCGAGCCCAAGGCCAAGACGATGTCCGGCCTGGTCGTCAAGGACCCCAAGACCTTCACGGTCGCCCTGAAGGAGAAGTTCTCCACCTGGCCCGTAACGCTGGGCTACCAGGCCTTCTCCCCGCTGCCCAAGAGCTTCTTCACCGACCACGCCGGATGGCTGAACAAGCCCGTGGGCAACGGCCCGTACACGGTGGACTCGTACACCAAGGGCACCGGCATGAAGCTGCGCAAGTGGGACGGGTACCCCGGCGAGGACAAGGCGCAGAACGGCGGCGTGGACCTCAAGGTCTACACCGACAACAACACCGCCTACACCGACCTGATCTCCGGCAACCTCGACCTCGTCGACGACATCCCGGCGCAGCAGCTGAAGAACGTCAAGAACGACCTCGGCGACCGCTACATCAACCAGCCGGCCCTCATCATCCAGACCCTCACCTTCCCGCTGTACGACCCGCAGTGGAGCAAGGAGGGCACGGAGAAGGTCCGCCGCGGCATCTCCATGGCGATCAACCGCGACGAGATCACCAAGCAGATCTTCCGCGAGACCCGCACTCCCGCCAAGGACTGGACCTCGCCGGCCCTCGGAGAGAAGGGCGGCTTCAACGCCACGCTCTGCGGCGACGCCTGCAAGTTCGACCCGGCGGCGGCCAAGAAGCTCATCCAGGAGGGCGGCGGCCTCCCCGGCGGCAAGGTCACGCTGACCTCCAACGTGGACACCGGATCGCACCGCGACTGGATGGACGCGGTCTGCAACAGCATCAACAACACGCTGGGCGAGGGTCCGGTCTGCACGGTCAACCCCATCGGCACCTTCGCCGACTTCCGCAACCAGCAGAGCAGCTACAAGCTGACCGGCCCCTTCCGCTCCGGCTGGCAGGCCGACTACCCGCTGATCCAGAACTTCCTGGAGCCGCTGTACTACACCAACGCCTCGTCCAACTACGGCAAGTTCAACAACGCGGACTTCGACAAGCTCATCGACGAGGCCAACCGGCAGAGCGACACGGCGAAGGCCACGGCCACGTTCCAGGACGCCGAGAAGATCCTCGCCGAGCAGATGCCGTCCATCCCGCTCTGGTACCAGAACGGCAGCGCCGGACACTCCGAGCGGATCTCGGACGTGGCGCTCAACCAGTTCAGCGTCCCCGTCTACGACCAGATCAAGGTCAGCTGACCCACGTTTCGGATCGATCCTGGAGCAGTCCATGGGACGTTATGTGATCCGGCGGCTGCTCCAGATGATCCCGGTGTTCATCGGCAGCACGTTCCTGATCTTCTTCATGGTGTACGCGCTCGGAGACCCGGTCGCGGCCCTCTTCGGCGACAAGGCGCCCGACCCGGCCACCGCCGCGCGCATCCGCAAGGACCTCTACCTCGACCAGCCCCTGTGGAAGCAGTACCTCCACTACATGGGCCAGATCTTCCAGGGCGACTTCGGCACGGCCTTCAACGGCCAGTCGGTCACCGAGCTGATGGCCAGCGCCTTCCCCGTCACCCTGCGGCTGACCATCGTCGCGATCTTCTTCGAGATCGTCATCGGCATCACCCTCGGCGTGATCAGCGGACTGCGCCGCGGCAAGTCCGTCGACACCTCGGTGCTGGTGCTCACCCTCGTCGTCATCTCCGTGCCGACGTTCGTGACGGGCTATCTGCTCCAGTACCTCTTCGGCGTCAAATGGGGCTGGGTCCGGCCCACCGTCTCCCCGGACGCCCCCTTCAGCGAACTGATCCTGCCCGGCATCGTGCTCGCGCTGGTGTCCCTCGCCTACGTCACCCGGCTCTCCCGCACCTCCATCGCGGAGAACGTCAAGGCCGACTACGTGCGCACCGCCGTCGCCAAGGGCCTGCCGCGCCGCCGGGTCGTCACCCGCCACCTGCTGCGCAACTCGCTCATCCCCGTCGTCACCTTCATCGGCACGGACATCGGCGCCCTGATGGGCGGCGCCATCGTCACCGAGCGGATCTTCAACATCCACGGGGTCGGATACCAGCTCTACCAGGGCATCCTGCGCAACAACTCCCCGACGGTGGTCGGCTTCGTGACCATCCTCGTCATCGTCTTCCTGCTGGCGAACCTGCTCGTCGACCTGCTCTACGCGGTCCTGGACCCGAGGATCCGTTATGCCTGAGCACACCGGGCCCGCCTACGACCCGCTGCAACCCGGAGAGGGGGAAGCCATCGCCCCCACCGGCCAGGGCGGCCCCATGGATCTGGCGCTGGACGAGGCCGAGAGCCTCGAGAAGACCCTCGGCGACGCGACCACCGGGCCGGGGCCGCAGGAGAAGCCCCGCTCCCTGTGGTCCGACGCCTGGCACCAGCTGCGCCGCAACCCCGTCTTCATCATCTCCTCGCTGATGATCCTCTTCCTCGTGATCATCTCCATCTGGCCGCAGCTCATCGCGAGCGGCGATCCGCTGCAGTGCGACCTGTCCAAGTCGCAGCAGGGCTCTTCCCCGGGCCACCCCTTCGGCTACGACACCCAGGGCTGCGACGTATACACCCGTACCGTCTACGGGGCCCGCGCCTCCATCACCGTGGGCGTCTGCGCCACCCTCGGCGCCGCCCTGCTCGGCTCGCTGCTCGGCGGGCTCGCCGGGTTCTTCGGCGGCTGGGGCGACGCACTGCTCTCCCGGGTCGCGGACATCTTCTTCGGCATCCCCGTCGTCCTCGGCGGCCTGGTCTTCCTGTCCGTGGTCACCAGCACCACCGTCTGGCCGGTCGTCGGCTTCATCGTGCTCCTCGGCTGGCCGCAGATCGCCCGCATCGGCCGCGGCTCCGTCATCACCGTCAAACAGAACGACTACGTCCAGGCGGCCCGGGCCCTCGGAGCCGGCAACGGCCGGATGATGCTCCGCCACGTGGCGCCCAACGCCATCGCCCCCGTCATCGTCGTCGCCACCATCGCGCTCGGCACCTACATCGCGCTGGAGGCCACGCTGTCCTTCCTCGGCGTGGGCCTGCGCCCGCCCACCGTCTCCTGGGGCATCGACATCTCCAACGCGGCCTCGCAGATCCGCAACGCCCCGCACATGCTGCTCTGGCCGGCGGGCGCGCTGAGCCTGACCGTGCTCGCCTTCATCATGCTCGGCGACGCGGTGCGCGACGCCCTCGACCCCAAGCTGCGCTGAGGAGTCCCGCACATGCTGCTCGAAGTCCGCGACCTGCACGTGGAATTCAAGACGCGCGACGGAGTCGCCAAGGCCGTCAACGGCGTCAACTACTCGGTGGCCGAGGGCGAGACGCTCGCCGTGCTCGGCGAGTCCGGCTCCGGCAAATCGGTGACCGCCCAGGCCGTGATGGGCATCCTCGACATGCCGCCGGGCCGGATCGCGGGCGGCGAGATCCTCTTCAAGGGCAAGGACCTCCTCAAGATGAAGGAGGACGAGCGCCGCAAGGTCCGCGGCGCCGAGATGGCGATGATCTTCCAGGACGCCCTGTCCTCCCTGAACCCGGTCCTCAGCGTGGGCGCGCAGCTCGGCGAGATGTACGAGGTGCACCGCGGGATGTCCCGCAAGGACGCCAAGGGCAAGGCCGTCGAGCTGATGGACCGGGTGAAGATCCCGGCCGCGAAGGAGCGGGTGGGGGACTACCCGCACCAGTTCTCCGGCGGCATGCGCCAGCGCATCATGATCGCCATGGCGCTGGCCCTGGAGCCCTCGCTGATCATCGCGGACGAGCCGACGACGGCCCTGGACGTCACCGTCCAGGCCCAGGTGATGGACCTGCTGGCCGAGCTCCAGCGCGAGCTGAACATGGGCCTGATCCTGATCACCCACGACCTGGGCGTGGTCGCGGACGTGGCCGACAAGATCGCGGTGATGTACGCCGGCCGGATCGTCGAGGCGGCGCCCGTCCACGAGATCTACAAGGCGCCCGCGCACCCGTACACGCGCGGCCTGCTGGACTCCATCCCGCGCCTGGACCAGAAGGGCCAGGAGCTGTACGCCATCAAGGGCCTGCCGCCGAACCTGCTGGCCATCCCGCCCGGCTGCGCCTTCAACCCCCGCTGCCCGATGGCGCGGGCGGTGTGCCGCACCGACGTCCCGCCGCTGTACCGGGTGACCGAGTCCCCGGTGGAGCGCACCAGCGCCTGCCACTTCTGGAAGGAGTGCCTCCATGGCTGAGTCCCTTCTGGAAGTGAAGGACCTCGTCAAGCACTACCCGCTGACCCGGGGCGTCCTCGTCAGGAAGCAGGTCGGCGCGGTCAGGGCCGTCGACGGGGTCTCCTTCGACCTGAGGGCCGGCGAGACCCTCGGCATCGTCGGGGAGTCCGGCTGCGGCAAGTCCACGGTCGCGAAGATGCTGGTCAACCTGGAGCGCCCGACCGCGGGCGCGATCAGCTACAAGGGCGAGGACATCACCAAGCTGTCCGGCAGGGCCCTCAAGGCCGTCCGCCGCAACATCCAGATGGTGTTCCAGGACCCGTACACCTCGCTGAACCCGCGCATGACGGTCGGCGACATCATCGGCGAGCCGTACGAGATCCACCCCGAGGTGGCCCCCAAGGGCGACCGGCGCCGCAAGGTCCAGGACCTGCTGGACGTGGTCGGACTCAACCCGGAGTACATCAACCGCTACCCGCACCAGTTCTCCGGCGGCCAGCGCCAGCGCATCGGCATCGCCCGCGGGCTCGCCCTGCAACCGGAGGTCATCGTCGCGGACGAGCCCGTCTCGGCCCTCGACGTGTCCGTCCAGGCGCAGGTCATCAACCTGATGGAGCGGCTGCAGAACGAGTTCGACCTCTCCTACGTCTTCATCGCCCACGACCTCTCGATCGTCCGTCACATCTCGGACCGGGTCGGGGTGATGTACCTGGGGCGGATCGTCGAGATCGGCACCGACACCCAGATCTACGACCACCCCACCCACCCGTACACCCAGGCGCTGCTGTCCGCGGTGCCGGTCCCGGACCCGGAGGCCCGTGAGGGCCGCGAGCGGATCATCCTGACCGGCGACGTCCCCTCCCCGGCCAACCCGCCGTCCGGCTGCCGCTTCCGCACCCGCTGCTGGAAGGCCCGGGAGCGCTGCGTCGTGGAGGTACCGCTGCTGGCGGTCCCGGAGGTCTTCCCTTCGGGGCCGGCGGCCCACCCCTCGGCCTGCCACTTCGCGGCCGAGAGGCAGGTGGTCCCGCCCGCGGCCCCGCCCCCGCCGCCGACTCCGCCCCCGCCGACCCCGCTGACTAAGGAGTGACCCGCCCGGGCTCCAGCAGCAGGCCCAGCTGGCCGAGGTGGGCGAGGGAGTCCGCCAGCTGCCCGGCCAGGCGCTCCTCCACGGTCTGCGCCGTGCCCAGCGTGGGGCTCGGGGCGATCCGGGCGTGGTCCTCGGCGGGAGCCGCCGCCAGGTACGCCTCCACCCGCGCGTGTACGGCGTCCAGGTAGCCCGTCAGCAGCGCGGCGCCCGGCGCCCCGGCCCCGCGGAAGGCGGCCGCCTGCGCGGCGGTGTGCCCGTAGCCGGTGTCCGCCGGGTCCGCGGGGCGGCCGAAGCGCTCCGCCCAGCCCTGGGACACGTACAGCTGGGGGAGTCCGGCGATCTCCGAGAGGTTGCGGTCCTGGCCGCGTGCGATGTGCCACACCAGCCAGGCCGGACTGTTCGCTTCCGGGTCCCCGGCGGGCCCGGTGGGGACCCGGCCGGCCATGTCGGCCATACGGGTGGTTTCCTCCCGTACCCGCCGGAACAATGACAACGCCAGGCTCTGCCAGCCGCTCATTTCTCGCCACCCCCGTGAAGCCGGTCCGGACACCGCAGCCGCCACCGTAACGCGGTTTACACGCAGGCAACTTGCCCGTTTCTGCCCCGAGATCCGGGGCGGGCAGCCTGAGAACCGTGCGGCCGTGCGGGTGCCGACAGCCGGCCGGGGAGGCGTACAGCCTCCCCGGCCGGCGTTTTCGTGCCCCCGGCCGTGCGCGGCATGCGCCCCTCGTGCTGCCGGAATTCGATCGATGCGCTGGTACGGATAGTTATGATCCGTAGCGCACGGTGGGTATGAGTCTGCCGAGCATTGAGTACGCCTACCGATATCCGCTCGACGTGGAGGTGAAACGCCGTGGCACTCTCGATCTCGGCCGTGGTGCTGCTGGCGGTCATCGTCTTCCTACTGGTCCGCAGGTCGGGCCTGAAGGCGGGACACGCGGTGGTCTGTGTACTTCTCGGCTTCTACCTGGCGAGTTCGACCGTCGCCCCGACGCTCGATCAGCTCACCACGAACGTGGCCAGCATGATCAGTGGCCTCAAGCTGTAGGACTCGCCTCGTAGGCTTGGCCCATGAACGGTCTTCCCGCCCGGCGCCTCCTCCTCGTGCACGCGCACCCGGATGACGAGTCGATCAACAACGGCGTCACCATGGCCAAGTACGCGGCCGAAGGTGCCCATGTCGCCCTGGTGACCTGCACCCTCGGAGAGGAGGGCGAGGTCATCCCGCCCGGCCTCGCCCACCTTGCGGCCGGCCGGGACGACACCCTCGGCGCGCACCGCGTCGGCGAGCTCGCCGCGGCGATGGCCGAACTGGGCGTCACCGACCACCGGTTCCTCGGCGGCCCCGGCCGCTTCCGGGACTCCGGGATGATGGGCACCGAGCAGAACCGCCGTCCGGGCGCCTTCTGGTCCGCCGAAGTCGACGAGGCCGCGGCGTACCTGGTGGAGGTCATCCGCGAGCTGCGCCCCCAGGTCCTCGTCACCTACGACCCCGACGGCGGCTACGGGCACCCCGACCACATCCAGGCCCACCGCGTCGCCATGCGGGCGGCGGAGCTGGCCGCGGAGCCGACGTACCGCCGCGACCTCGGCGCCCCGCACGAGATCGCGAAGATCTACTGGAACCGGGTCCCGCGCTCGGTCGTCGAAGAGGGCTTCGAGCGCCTGCGCGGGGCCGGGGCGCAGGTGCCCTTCCCGGGGCTGGCGAAGCCGGACGACGTGCCCGGGGTGGTGGCCGACGAGCGGATCACCGCCGAGATCGCGGCAGATGAGGCCGTCGTGGCGGCCAAGGCGGCCGCGATGCGGGCCCACGCCACCCAGATCGCCGTGGACGGCCCCTTCTTCGCGCTCTCCAACGACCTCGCGCAGCCGCTGTTCGCCCGCGAGTACTACGAACTGGTCGCGGGCGAGCCGGGAGCCCCGGCGGGCGAGCGCGAGCGGGACCTCTTCGCGGGGGTGCCGGCATGAGCGGGACGCTGACGCCGGGACGGATCGCCGTCCTGCTGGGCCTGTTGGTCGCGGGGGTGCTCATCGGCGTGGCCGGCTGGCTCGTGGTGGACCTGTGGTTCCCGGGCGGGCTGGTGCTGGCGCTGCTGGCCCTCTTCGGGCTGTTCCTGGGCGGCCGGATCGCGGTCGGGACCGGGATCGGCGTGGGCATGGGGGTGATCGGCTGGTTCCTCGCCTACGTGATGCTCAGCGTGCCCAGGCCGGAAGGCGACTTCCTGCTCAGTTCTGTCGGGATCGGCATGTATGCCTACCTTTTGGGCGGTGCCGCGCTGGCTGTGATGTGCGCCACGATGCGCGGGGCTGCGGATCGGCCGGTTTCGGCCGTGCGGCCCGGCAGGTGAAGTGCCGCTGAACTCCGCCGAAGTGCGGGTTGACGGGTCGTCGAGGGCCGCTCGGGAGGCGCTTGAAGGGGGTCAAGGGGAACCCTTCATTCCCCGGAGTCAGTTGCGGGCGGGCGGCGGCCAGTATGGTGGACCGGCCGCCGAGCTGCCCGCGCACGGTATGACGGGCGGCGGAGCCAACCGGGAGAACCTGCCTTGAGTCGTGAAACCGACAGTTCGTCCTCCGGGCCCAAGGGGCGCGGTGGAGCCGCCTACCCCTCGGGTACGCCGCCGTATGGAACCGGCCAGTATCCGTCCACGGACGCTGCGGCGACCGCCTCGGAGGAGAACTCTGTGACTGCCAAGCCGTCCACGCCCGATTCCGACGGGCCGAAGACCGAGACCACCCTGACGACCCGGATCCGGATCAACATCCCGGGTTCGCGGCCGATTCCGCCCGTGGTCGTACGCACACCCGTCGCCACGCCCGCCGAGCCGAAACCCGAGCCGGCCCCCGAACCCGTCGCCGAGCCCGAGCCGACCCCGGCGCCGGCCGCGCAGGACGAGACGGCCAGCAACTGGTTCGCCCCGCGCAAGGCGGCCGCACCGCCGCCCCCGCCGCAGGGCGTCGCGGGGCCGGGGGCCGGTGTCCCCGCGGGCCCGAGTCAGTTGTATA
>NZ_JBHWVM010000056.1:0-49554 GCF_042736805.1 Streptomyces sp. NPDC060031 | reverse complement strand
CTGCCCGGGGAGGCCGCCGCGCTGGCCGCCTTCCGCGCGGCGCGCGGCGCGGCGCCCGCCGCCGCCCCGGTCCGGACCGATGCCTTCGGCGCCGGGGAACCGGTGGTCGACCTCAGCCCGTGGCACCCGGCCGCCGTCCACGCGTCCGCGCCCGCCGCCGGTTCCGCCCCTGTTTCCCTGGTGGACGGCCGGCGCATGCGGCCCGTGCGGTTCGGGCTCGCCGCCGCCCTGGCCAGCGTCGCCTTCGGCGGACTGGCCGCCGCCGCGGGGGCCGGGCTGCTGGACGGGCCCCGGCACGCCACCGCGGGACCCGCCCCGGCGGTGTCCGTGAGCTCAGGCGACTCGCCCGCCCCCGACGGCGCCGGCCCGAACCCGGCCCTCACCCCGGGGTTCCAGCCCTCGCCGCCGCGCGGCGGCGAGGGTGTGAGCGGCACCCCGGGCACCGGCGCCGCGCCGGGCACGGGAGACCGTACGACGCCCGGAACCGGAGCGGTCGAGGGCGGCGGAACCGTGACGGAACCGTCCGCGAACGGGGCGGCCACCGCAGGCAAGGACGGCGGCACCACCAAGGACCGTTTCCTGGACGGCGGCACCGCCGCCAAGGACCGGGAGAACCGCCTGCGCGCGGTGAACCTCTGCCAGGACTTCCGGGCGGGCCGCCTCAACGACGAACGCCGCGAGAAGCTCACGCGGCTGGCCAACGGACTCACGCGCATCCCGCGCTACTGCGAGTCCCTGCTGGCCGGGGGCTCCGACGGCGCCACACACAGCGACGCGCCGGGCGCTCCGGGCGCGGACCCCGGTCGCGCCGACCAGGGGGGCGGCGTACTGCGGGCCCCGACGCTCACCCCGGCGCTGCCGGCGGACGGTTCGCTGCTGCTGCGCGCCCGCCGCTGAACGGGTATCGGACAGTGGCCTGAAACATTCGCCGACGCGGCTGTAACACTTTTCGAACCGGCGGCGCAGTACGTATCGAGCCGACTGGTCATCGGCCGCGCATGAGCCGGGGTTCCCCCCGTACCCCTGGGCTCTGCGCAACCGGCGCGGGCGGGGCACGTTCCCCCGGCCCTGCCCGCGCCCCTTACTTCTCCGACCGCCTCCGGGAGCGGCTCACCAGTAGACGACGACCTTGTCGCCGACCTGGACCGCGTCGAACAGCGCCGACAGCTTGGCCTTGTCCCGGACGTTCACACAGCCGTGCGAGGCCCCGGCGTAGCCGCGGGCGGCGAAGTCCGCCGAGTAGTGGACCGCCTGGCCGCCGCTGAAGAACATCGCGTACGGCATGGGCGTGTGGTAGATCGTCGACGTCCATTCCTTGGCCTTCCAGCCCACGTTGAAGACGCCTTCGCGGGTCGGGGTGTTCTCCGAACCGAAGCGGACGTCCATCGTGGAGACGACCTTGCCGTCGATCATCCAGGCGAGGGTGCGGCTCTCCTTGCTGATGCACATCACCCGGCCCTCCATGCAGCGCGGGTCCGGGGCGTCGGCCTCGTTGACGGCCGGCGGGCGCAGCTCGTCGGCGGTGGGCTTCTTGGTGAGGCTCTGGATCTTCTTCCAGGTGGGCTCGTCCACGCCACCGGTGGCGGTGAGCTTGTTCTTGCCCTGGAAGGACTTGACCGCGGCGGTCGTCTTCGAACCGTAGAACCCGGTCGGCGCCACCGTCATCAGCTTGAGCTGGCGCAGGCGGGCCTGGAGCTCGCGGACCTGCTCGCTGTCGTCGCCGTTGGCCATGACCTGCTTCACGGTCGGCGAGGGCGAGGGCGAGGGGGACTTCGAGGCGGAGGCCGAGGCGGACGGCGACGGCGAGGCGTCGCCGGGCTTGGCGTCCGAGGAGGCCGAGGCGGAAGGGGTGGGGTCCGCCGCGGGCGCGGAGGGGGACGCGGAAGCTGAGCCCTTGGACTCCGACTTCTGCGGCCCACAGGCGGTCGCGGCGAGCGCGACGGCGGTGGCCACCCCGAGCGTGCGGATTATGACTCTCTGGCGGTGCAGGCGGAGCATTGCATTCCCCCGAATTCTGACGTCGTGTATCTAGGTGATGCCTGACGGGCGTGGAGAGTTGCACACGATCACGGGATGTTGCGCCATTGTGACCAGCGTCCGCCACGCGGACGGTCACTGCCGTCGCGGGCAAGGTTGTATCAGGCCCGGGGGCGATTGCTCTACGGAGGACTACGTCACATGGCAAGCACCGAGAGCGGAATCCCGGTCGAACCCGTCTACGGGCCGGGGGATCTGACGGGATGGGACCCGGAGACCAAACTGGGTTCACCAGGGGCATACCCGTACACACGGGGTGTCTACCCCACCATGTACACCGGACGGCCGTGGACGATGCGGCAGTACGCCGGCTTCGGGACGGCCGCCGAGTCCAACGCGCGGTACCGGCAGCTCATCGCGGGCGGCGGCACCGGGCTGTCCGTCGCCTTCGACCTGCCCACCCAGATGGGGCACGACTCCGACGCCCCGCTCGCGCACGGCGAGGTCGGCAAGGTGGGCGTCGCGATCGACTCGCTCGACGACATGCGGGTGCTGTTCGACGGGATCCCGCTGGACCGGGTCTCCACCTCGATGACCATCAACGCGCCCGCCGCGCTGCTGTTGCTGCTGTACCAACTGGTCGCCGAGGAGCAGGGGGTCACGGCCGACCGGCTGACGGGGACGATCCAGAACGATGTTCTGAAGGAGTACATCGCGCGCGGCACGTACATCTTCCCGCCCGAGCCGTCGCTGCGGCTGACGGCCGACACCTTCCGGTACTGCCGGGAAGAGATCCCCAAGTGGAACACCATCTCCATCTCCGGCTACCACATGGCCGAGGCCGGGGCCTCGCCCGCGCAGGAGATCGCCTTCACGCTGGCCGACGGGATCGCCTACGTGCGCACCGCGCTGGCCGCCGGGATGCCGGTCGACGCCTTCGCGCCCCGGCTGTCCTTCTTCTTCGTCGCCCGCACCACCCTGCTGGAGGAGGTCGCGAAGTTCCGGGCGGCCCGGCGGATCTGGGCGCGGGTGATGCGCGAGGAGTTCGGGGCCCGGGACCCGAAGTCGCTGATGCTGCGCTTCCACACCCAGACGGCCGGGGTGCAGCTGACGGCGCAGCAGCCGGAGCTCAATCTCGTACGGGTCGCCGTGCAGGGGCTGGCCGCGGTGCTCGGCGGCACCCAGTCGCTGCACACCAACTCCTTCGACGAGGCCATCGCCCTGCCCACGGAGAAATCGGCCCGTCTCGCGCTGCGGACGCAGCAGGTGCTGGCGTACGAGACGGACGTGCCGCACACCGTGGACCCCTTCGCGGGGTCGTACGCGGTGGAGCGGATGACGGACGACGTGGAAGAGGCGGCGCTCGCGCTGATGCGCCGGGTGGAGGACCTGGGCGGGGCGGTGGCGGCGATCGAGGCCGGGTTCCAGAAGGGGGAGATCGAGCGGAACGCGTACCGCATCGCGCGCGAGACCGAGAGCGGGGAGCGGGTGGTGGTGGGCGTCAACCGGTACGCGCTGGAGCGCGAGGAACCGTACGAGCCGCTGCGGGTGGACCCGGAGATCGAGGCGCGGCAGCGGGCGGCGCTGGCCGCGCTGCGGGCGGACCGGGACGCCGGGGCGGTGGCCGCGGCGCTCGCGGGGGTCCGGGAGGCGGCGGCAGGCTCGGCGAACGTGCTGTATCCGATGAAGGAGGCGCTGAAGGCGCGGGCCACGGTGGGGGAGGTCTGCGGGGCACTGCGGGAGGTGTGGGGGACGTACGTCCCGGCGGACGTGTTCTGAGCGGATCCCGCCGCTGTGCGGCCTCGGAGAACCGGTATGGACACCCGTGCGAAACTCGGAAACATGCTGGGAGTCACCGATCTGCCGACCTACATGGCCGGACTCGTACTGATCATTCTGTTGCCGGGGCCGAACTCGCTCTACGTGCTGTCCGTCGCCGCGCGCGGCGGTGTGCGCAAGGGGTACACGGCCGCCGCCGGCGTGTTCACCGGGGACACCGTGCTGATGGTGCTCACCGCCGCCGGTGCGGGCGCGCTGCTGAAGACCAGCCCGCTGCTGTTCTCCGTGGTGAAGTTCCTCGGCGCCGGATACCTGGCGTGGCTCGCCGTCGGGATGATGCGGGCCGCCTGGACCATGTGGCGCGAGCGCGAGCAGCGCCGCGCCGAGCTGCTCCAGGAGGAGGCCGAGCCCGCGGTGAAGGTCGAGCGGACCTACCGGCGGGCGCTGGTGGTGAGCCTGTTCAACCCGAAGGCCATCTTGTTCCTGCTGTCCTTCTTCGTGCAGTTCGTGGATCCCGGCTACGCCTACCCCGCACTGTCGTTCCTGCTGCTGGGCGCCGTGTCCCAGCTGGTGAGCGCCCTCTACCTGACCACGCTGATCTTCACCGGGGCCCGGCTCTCGGCGGCCTTCCGGCGCCGCAAGCGGCTGGCCGCCGGTGCGAGCTCCGCGGCGGGGGTGCTGTTCCTCGGCTTCGCCGCGAAGCTCGCCATGGGCTGAGCCGGCGGACCGGCCGGCCGCCGGCCTGCCGGCCCGCCGGTCAGCCGATCGCCTTGCGCAGCCGGCGCGCCAGGCGGCGGACCGCCGGGTGCCGGGGCAGGAAGGACAGCCGCGCCGGAATGCCGCCCGGCAGGCCGAGGGTGGTCAGCCGGCGGCGCTTGAAGTAGCGCCAGGTGTGAGGGCCCAGGTGCCGGGCCAGGTACTGCTCGGCCTCCGCGCGCCGGGCCGCGAGGATCTGCGGCTGCATCGTGAACCCGACGGCCGTGAGCAGGCCGGTCAGCTCCGCGGCGACCCGTTCGGGGCCCGGCGGGGTCCAGGAGCGTACGGCCGCCGCGTCCGCCAGGTCCGGCAGGGCCGCGTCGGCCACGGTCAGCGGGATGCGGTTGCTGTTCTGGTACGGGGTGAGGCGGGCCAGTACGGCGGCGGTGCCGGTCCGGGCGACCGGGAGTCCGTACAGCGTGGCCGCGGTGAGCAGCCCGGTGGAGAAGCAGCCGACCACCAGGGCCGGGCGCAGCCGCTCGTAGAGGGTTTCGGCGAGCACCGGGGCGGCGACCACCGTGAGCCGGGCGCCGAGCCGCCCGGCTTCCTCCTCGGCGCGGCGCAAGTAGGCGGCGGGGGCGCCGGGGTGCGGTTTGAAGACCAGCTCCCGGTGGCCCAGGGCGTGCGCGCCGCGGACCATCTCGACGTGCAGTTCCTCCTCCTCGGCGGCGGACATCAGGTCGAGCGCGGAGAGGTACTGGCCCAGCAGCAGCGCCGGGGCCGGGGGCTCGCCGGCCGGCGCGCCGGGGATGGCCGGTGTGTCCGACTCCGATGATTCGAGGGTGAGTTCGGCCAGGATTTTCAGGAAGGCCGACGCCGGGACCAGCTCCGCGGGTACGCCGAACTCCGTGAGCAGCAGCGGCTCCAGCCCCGGTACGAGGTCCAGGTGCAGCACCCGCCGTACGCGCATGCCGAGTTGGGGGTCGAGGCGGAAGCGGGTGGGGCCGTAGCTCA
Organism: Streptomyces sp. NPDC060031; assembly: GCF_042736805.1. Lineage (NCBI taxonomy): Bacteria > Bacillati > Actinomycetota > Actinomycetes > Kitasatosporales > Streptomycetaceae > Streptomyces > Streptomyces sp. NPDC060031. Next base: position 44,088 of record NZ_JBHWVM010000056.1, on the reverse strand, counting down.
TCAGCCCGTCGGCGTAGACGTCCACGGTCGCGCCGGGGAAGAGCCGGCACAGGCTCTGGGCGGGCGGGACCTGGAGGGACTCCACGATCAGCTCGACGCGGTCCTCGCCGATGGCCCACAGGGCGCGCAACTGCCGTTCCCACAGCGGGACGTCGTCGGGCCGGGGGGCCCAGGTGCTCGGGTGCTGCGGGGCGATGACGGCGTTCCAGTCGAGCACCTCGTCGAAGCGGGTGCGCAGGGTGGTGAAGCCCGGCATGTCCGCGAGGCCCGGGGCGATCTCGGCGGTGACGGAGTGGTTGCTGGCCAGCAGGATCCGGCGGCCGGCGGGCGGGAAGGTGCCCGCGTCGATCCCGGCGGCGAGGGTGGCCGCGCCGTACAGGGTGGAGGCCAGGAAGATCTGGGTGACGCTCACGCCGCGGCCCCCGTGGCTCCCGAGGGGCGGCGGCGCAGGCGGCGCAGCCGGTCGGCGCGTTCGAGGTCCATCGCGTTCAGGGCCTCGTCCAGCACGTCCTGCGGCATGCGGCCGAGCGCGGCCCTGCTCATGGAGCGGAGATTCCTGGCCACGGCCGGTTCGAACCTTTCGATGGATCCGATGTGGTGCGCGATGATTGCACAATATGTTCGGACGGCTTTCGGCAGCAGGAGATCGGCTTCCCGGTCCGCTGCCGTATCCGACAGGACTTGATCAAATGCGCGAATGAAATCGAGCTGCCGCTCGTCCCCGATCTGCGTCAGAGAGGTGGAAATCCCGCGCCGGTAGAAGATTCCGGGCAGGCCGACCGCCGCGAAGCTCTCCGCTTCCCGGTGCAGCCGCCAGATCCACGGCCGGTCCTCCGCCGTCCGCAGCCCGTCGGTGAAGTGCAGCAGCCCGCGGTCCAGCAGCCGTCGGTGGTACATGCCGGCCCACGCGTACGGATAGTCCACCGAGGTCGGGCGCGTGGCGGGCAGGATCCCGCGGCGCGGGGCGGCGACGACCGCCTGCGGCCCGTAGGGGACCCGCTTGACCTGCCGCGTGCGGCCGGTGCACTGGACGTGGTCGGTACGGACGAAATCGCAGCTCAGGGCCTCGATGGCGGCCAGTGTCCGGGCGAGGTGGCCCGGCGCCAGCCAGTCGTCCCCGTCGAGGAAGGCGATGTACTCGCCGCGGGCCGCGTCCAGGCCCGTGTTCCGGGCGCAGGCCAGGCCGCCGTTCCGGTCGCGTCTGAGGTGCACCGCGCCCGCAAGGTCGCGCGCGGCGCGCTCCAGGAGTTCGGGCGTCCCGTCCGTCGAGCAGTCGTCGACGAGCAGGAACTCGAAGTCGTCCCGGGCGTTGAGTTCGAGACTTTTCAGGGCGTCCGGCGCGTATGTCTGCACGTTGAAGAACGGCACGACAACAGAGAGCTTGAGCACCCGGGAGACATTAGGCCGCCGCTCGGCATTCATCATGGCCCGGACGCGGATTCCGTGTGAACGACGCGCGGCAGGCGCGTTAACCCGTGCTCTTTCGCATTTCGTCGACGGGTTGTTAACCCGCTGTTGTGCGGTCGTTGGGCCGATCACCGAAATTGCACAATAGCTTCTGCCGGGTGCCAGACAGCAATCGCGCCGTTCCACGTGGCGCTCTTCGCGTCGCCGTACTCGCCGATTCCGATACGCGATGGAAATGGGGTGCGCTCACCGCGCGGCGCCTCGCCTCCGGCCCCGGAGCCGAGCGGGAGGCCGGGCTCGAAGCCGGGCTCGAACCCCACCTGACCGGCTACCTGCTGCGCGGCCGGGCCACGCCCACCGCGCGCCAGCTCGGCGAAGTGGGGGTGCGGGCCGACCGGCTCACCGAGGTGACCTGCGCGCAGTTCCTCGCGGAGCTGCGGCGCGAGCGCTACGACGTCGTCGTGCTCGCCCTCGTCGGCGGGGCGGTGCAGGCCGTCCTGCACGGGGCGCGTGCGCTGTGGCCCGAGCCGGCCCACCGCCCCGTCCTGGTCACCGGGTACGTGGGCGTCGTGTACGAGAAGCTCGCCGACGGGCTGCTGCTGCGCCACGGGGCCGACCTCGTCCTCGCCAACTCCCGCCACGACGCCGGGCGTTTCCGTGCCGTGTACGAGGGAGTGGGCGCCGACGCCTCGGCCGTCACCGAGACCGCGCTGCCGTTCCTGGAGGGCGCCCCGTACGAGCCCGCCGGGAGCGGGGCGCACACCGTGGTCTTCGCGGTGCAGCCGTCGGTGCCGCAGAGCCGCGCGGACCGCACGTACCTGCTGGGGCGGGCCGCGGAGCACGCCCGGCTGCACCCGGAACGCGAGGTGCTGGTCAAACTGCGCAGCCGCCCCGGGGAGCACACCACGCACCTGGAGGAGTTCCCCTACCAGCGCCTCGTCGAGCGGATCCCGGGCGGGCTCCCGGCCAACTGCCGCCTCGTGTACGGGAACATGGGCGAGGTCCTGGACGGCGCCGACCTGCTGGTCACCGTCTCCTCCACGGCCGCCCTGGAGTCCCTCCACCGGGGCGTCCCGACAGCGGTCCTGACCGACCTGGGCGTGCGCGAGGTCCTCGGCAACCACCACTTCCTGGGCTCGGGCTGCCTTGCCTCCTGGGACCAGCTCGACGCCGGCCTGCTCCCGCAGGGCGACCCCGCCTGGCTGGCCGCGCAGGGCGTCACCGGCCCGGCCGCGGCGCGACGTGTTCCGGTGGCTGCCGACGATGACGCCCACGCCCACGCCGCCGCCGACGACAGCTACGCCGCCGCCCGCGCGCGGCTCGCGCGGCTGCTGGAGCTGGGCCCGCTCCCGGCCGTCGCCCCCTACTACACCCGGGTCACCGCGCCCGGGTACCTGCCCGGGATCCTCGCGCGGCACCACCTCGCCCCCGACGGCACCCCGCTGCCGGGCGCGGTCCGGGTGGAGGGCGGGGAGTCCCGGCTGCGCCGCCGGGTGCGCGCCCACGTGCGCGAGGCCGCCCGGGGGGCGTACCGCCAGGGCGTCCAGCGCGTGGCCCCGCTGATCCGCCGGCTGGGGGAGCTGTGAGCCCCCGTCCCCGGCCCCGCGTGCTCGCCGTGATCCCGGCGCGCGGCGGGTCCAAGGGGGTCGTCGGCAAGAACCTCGCCGAGGTGGGCGGGCTGCCGCTGGTGGCCCGCGCCGTGCGGGCCTGCCTGGGCGCGCCGACCGTCACCGACGTCGTGGTGTCCACCGACTCCGAGGCCATCGCCGCCGCCGCGCGGGCCGCCGGGGCCGGCATCGTGCGCCGGCCCGCCGGGATCTCCGGGGACACCGCGAGCAGCGAGGCCGCCCTGCTGCACGCGCTCGACACCTTCGAGGAACTGCACTCCCGCACCGTCGCCGTGGTCCTCCTCGTCCAGTGCACCAGCCCCTTCGTCACCGCCGGGGACGTCGAGTCGGTGGCCGCCGCGGTCGCGTCCGGCGGGGCCGACTCGGCCCTCACCGCGGCCCCCTTCCACGGATTCCTGTGGCGGGCCGCCGCCGACGGGGCCGGGAACGGGGTCAACCACGACACGGCGTACCGGCCCCGCCGCCAGGACCGGCCCGAGGACCTGCTGGAGACCGGCGCCGCCTACGCGATGGACGCCGCCGGCTTCCGCTCCGCCCGGCACCGCTTCTTCGGGCGGACGGTGCCCGTACGCACCGACCCGGCACGGGTCCTGGAGATCGACGACCCGCACGAGCTGGCCCGGGCCCGCCTCCTCGCCCCCCTGCTCGACGCCCCTCGCGCTCTTCCGGCCCCTCCCGCTCCTCTCACCACTGCCGCCCCGTGCATCCCCCACACCCCTCCCGCACCCCCCGTACCGAAGGACACCCCTGCCATGACCGCCACCTCGCGCCTGCGCACCCTCGGCTCCCGCACCGCCGGCCCCGGCCATCCCGTCTACGTCGTCGGCGAGATCGGCATCAACCACAACGGCGACCTCGGCAACGCCTTCGCCCTGATCGACGCCGCGGCCGACGCCGGCTGCGACGCGGTCAAGTTCCAAAAGCGCACCCCGGAGATCTGCACCCCGCGCGACCAGTGGGACATCGAGCGCGACACCCCCTGGGGCCGGATGACGTACATCGACTACCGCCACCGCGTGGAGTTCGGCGAGGCCGAGTACCGGGCCATCGACGAGCACTGCGCCGAGCGCGGCATCGACTGGTTCGCCTCCCCGTGGGACACCGAGGCCGTCGCCTTCCTGGAGAAGTTCGACGTTCCCGCCCACAAGGTGGCCTCCGCGTCGCTGACCGACGACGAGCTGCTGCGCGCCCTGCGCGCCACCGGCCGCACCGTCGTCCTCTCCACCGGCATGTCCACCCCGAAGCAGATCCGCCACGCGGTGGAGGTGCTCGGCAGCGACAACATCCTGCTCTGCCACGCCACTTCGACCTACCCCGCCAAGGCCGAGGAGCTGAACCTGCGGGTCATCAACACCCTGCAGGAGGAGTACCCGAACGTCCCGATCGGCTACTCCGGCCACGAGACCGGCCTGCAGACCACCCTGGCCGCCGTCGCGCTCGGCGCCGCCTTCGTCGAGCGGCACATCACCCTCGACCGCGCGATGTGGGGCTCCGACCAGGCCGCCTCCGTGGAACCCGGCGGCCTGGCCCGTCTGGTCCGCGACATCCGCACCATCGAGACCGCGCTCGGCGACGGCGTCAAGCGGGTCTACGCGTCCGAGCTCGGCCCCATGAAGAAGCTCCGCCGCGTCCAAGGCGAGCTCCTCGCCGTCTGACGCGCCCTGCCGGCCCTTTCGCCCAGCGATCGAGGAGTACGCGGTGACCCCCTCAGCCTCCACCCTGGCTTTCGTCGAGAGTCCGGTCCAGCTCCTCAACGTGCTCGAGTGGGCGTACGCGCGCGGCGCCGACCCGGCGGACCGCGGGCCGCTGCTCGGCGGCGTACCGCGGCAGCCGGACCGGACCGCGCCGCGCCCGGCCGCCGCGGCGGACGACCCGTCCACCGCCGCGGACCCCCCGGCCCGGGCAGCGGGCACGGCGCACCCGGTGCGGATCGTCGTCCTGCCGCCCACCGACCCCATGTCGCGCGGGCAACTGCGCCGGATGGCCGGGATCGCCCGGGGCGAGGGCCACGCCGTGCACTGGCAGGAGGCCCGGGGCGGCTTCGGGGCCCCGCTGGGGGCGCTCGCCGCCCTCGGCGGCGAGGTGCGGCGGGCCCGGCGGATCGTGATCGGCGACCCCTTCTCCCGCTTCACCCAGCTCCTGCTGGTCCCGGCCGCCCGCGCCGCCGAGCTGGTCGTGGTCGACGACGGCACCGCCACCATGGAGTTCATGGCGCAGCTCGGCCGCGGGGAGCGGCTGCGCCGCTGGCACCGCTCCGGTGGCGGGATGTCGTCCCGGGTGCGCGAGTTCGCGTACGCCCCGGTGTCGGGGCGGGCGCGGCGCCGGCTGACCCCGGGCGGGCGGCGGCGGGTGGAGGTGTTCACCTCGATGCCGGTCACCCCGCTGCCCGGGATGGAGCTGCGGTCCAACGACTTCGCGTGGACCCGCGCCCGCTTCGGCCCGCCCCGGCTCACCAAGGGGACCGACCTGGTCGGCACCTCCCTGGTGGAGACCGGCGTCGTGGACCCGGACCGCTATCTGGCCGCGGTACGCGCCCTGACCCTGGAGCACGGCGCGACCCGCTACTTCGCGCACCGCAGGGAGTCCCCGCAGAAGCTGCGCACGCTGAGCGAGGCGACCGGGCTGGAGATCGTACGTCCGGACCTGCCGCTGGAGCTGATCGCGCGACGGGGCCCGGTCGGACGGACGATCGTCAGCTTTCCGTCCACGGTCGTCCACACCCTGCCGTACGCCCTCTCGGGCACGGGGGTGACCGTGGCCGTATGCGACATCGACCCCGACTGGCTCACCGGGGCGGCCACCGCGCGGGCCCGCAGCTTCCTCGCCGGGGTCACCGACACCGCCCGTGATGTGCGCAGACTCCCGGCTCAGGCGGCTCCAGCGGCCGGATGAGCGCGCGAGTTTACCCCCGGGCGCAACCGGTCATGCGTCCAGAGGCCGGGTTTCTTTCCCCTAACGGCATGAACTTTTAGTGATCCCCGACCAGTTGACCGGCGCGTGCGCCTACCCTTCAACGGGTGAACCAGTTGATGTCCCGCGAGTCCCAGACCGCCCTGCCCGGCAAGCCCGACCGGCCCGAGCTGCCCGGCACGCTTCCGGACCACCTGCGCGCCGAACTGATCGCCTTCCGCCGGGACTTGCACATGCATCCCGAGCTCGGAAACCACGAGTTCCGCACCACGGCGGCGATCAAAGCCCGGCTGGAAAAAGCCGGCCTGCGCCCACGGGTGCTGAAATCGGGCACGGGCCTGATCTGTGACGTGGGGACCTGGGACGGCGGCCGGCCGATGCTGGCCCTGCGCGCGGACATCGACGCCCTGCCCATCCCGGATGCCAAGACGCACGTCTCGTACCGCTCCGTCTTCCCGGACCGCGCCCACGCCTGCGGCCACGACGTGCACACCGCCGTCGTGCTCGGCGCCGGCCTGGTGCTCGCCGAGCTCGACCGCGAGGGTCTGCTGCCCCGGCCGGTGCGGCTGCTGTTCCAGCCCGCCGAAGAGGTGCTCCCGGGCGGCGCCGCCGAGGCCATCGAGTCCGGGGTGCTCGACGGCGTGGGCCGGATCGTCGCGGTCCACTGCGACCCCCGGGTCGACGCGGGGCGGATCGGGCTGCGCCCCGGCCCCATCACCTCGGCCTGCGACCGGCTGGAGGTCGCCCTCGCCGGGCCCGGCGGGCACACCGCCCGGCCGCACCTGACCACCGACCTGGTGACCGCGGCCGCCCGGCTCGCCGTGGACCTGCCGGCCGTGCTGTCCCGCCGGATGGACGCCCGCTCGGGGATGTCGGTCACCTGGGGCCGCATCGAGGCCGGGCACGCCTGCAACGTCATCCCGATGCACGCGGAGCTGTCCGGAACCGTCCGGTGCCTGGACCTGAACGCCTGGCACGAGGCCCCGGACCAGATCCACGCGGCGATCGACGAGATCGCCTCGCTGCACCGGGCGAAGTCCGAAATCACCTACGTGCGCGGGGTGCCCCCGGTCGTCAACGACCCGGTGGTCACCGAACTGCTGCGCGAGGCGATGGGGGCGCGGCTCGGGGCCGAGTCGGTCGAGGACACCGAGCAGAGCCTGGGCGGGGAGGACTTCTCCTGGTACCTGGAGCACGTGCCCGGGGCCATGGCCCGCCTGGGTGTCCGTACGCCCGGTGACACCGCCAAGGGGGACCTGCACCGGGGCGACTTCGACGTGGACGAGTCCGCGATCGGGGTCGGGGTGGAGTTCTTCACGGCCGCCGCGCTGCTGGACGGAAGTGGTGAGGGACGCCTCGACGTGCGGCGTGCGCGGGTCGGCCGGTAAAAGTCGGTACGACATCCCGGTGTCCGGCGACGGACGTGTCCAGCCCTTGGTACACAAGGGCTGGACACGTGACGAGTTACCGATCGGTCACTGTCTGGTTCGCGACGATCCGATAACGACTCATGAACGGGCCTTTAACTGACATCTACGCGCGTTACGATCGCCGCGAAACCAGCGCCGGTCGTGGCGCTTCGGTCAGGTTTTGAAGGAGCCTCCCCTTGCGCCGGATCACCAGGATCGCCACCGTGGGCGTCGCGTCCGCGGCGCTGGCCCTCTCGGCCACCGCCTGTGGCGGTAAGAAGTCCTCGGACACCGCCTCCGACAACAAGGAGGCGTCGGTCGCCCTCGCGTACGACGTCGGCGGCCGCGGAGACCAGTCGTTCAACGACGCCGCCTACGCGGGTCTCCAGCTCGCCGAGAAGGACCTGAAGGTCAAGGGCGCCGAGGCGGAGCCCACTGACGGTGAGGGCGAGGCCGACAAGGTCCAGCGCCTCACCGAGCTGGCCCGCAAGGGCAACAACCCGGTCATCGGCGTCGGCTTCGCCTACGCCCCGGCCATCAAGAAGGTCGCGCCGAAGTTCCCGAACACCACGTTCGGCATCATCGACGACACCTCGGTGACCGACAAGAACGTCGCCAACCTGGTCTTCAACGAGGAGCAGGGCTCCTACCTGGCCGGCGTCGCCGCCGCCAAGGTCTCGAAGACCGGCACGGTCGGCTTCATCGGCGGTGTCGAGGTTCCGCTGATCAAGAAGTTCGAGGCGGGCTTCGTCCAGGGCGTCAAGGACACCAACCCGAACGCCAAGGTGCTCACCCAGTACCTGACCCAGCCCCCGAACTTCGACGGCTTCTCCAAGCCCGACCTCGGCAAGGCCACCGCGCAGGGCCAGCTCGACGGTGGCGCCGACGTGGTCTACGCGGCCGCCGGTCTGGCCGGCACCGGTGCCATCGAGGCCACCGCCGCCAAGGGCAAGTGGGCCATCGGCGTCGACTCCGACCAGTACAACCAGGCCGGTCTGTCGAAGTACAAGGACCACATCCTGACCTCGGTCACGAAGCAGGTCTCGCAGTCCGTCTTCAACCTGATCAAGTCGGTCCAGGACGGCAAGCCGCAGACCGGTGAGATCCGCTACGGCCTGGACAAGGACGGCGTCGGCCTGGCCGACTCCAACCCGGAGTACAAGAAGATGACCGACGTCATCGCCGCGGTGGAGAAGGCCAAGGCCGACATCATCGCCAAGAAGATCACCGTCAAGACCGCGCCGTAAGGCCTCGTCTGACGACTGGTTCGCGGTTTCCGGGGTCCGGGTAGCGGTCTCAATCGCTCCCGGGCCCCGAGCCACGTTCCAAGAGTCAAAGCCCGTCTTGTGTGGCCAGTTGGCCGCAAGTTTTCACTTTAGACAGTGCTACGCGCGTAGAGGCGTCGTGGACGCGATACCGTCCTGCTCCCGCCCACCCGCCCGGCCGATCCGTCCTGTCCCTTGCCCCGCCTCCGGCTCCTCCGCGCCAAGGAGAGTGCGTCATCAACGCGTCCAGCCCGCCCCCCGCCGTAGAACTGCACGGCATCACCAAGCGCTTCCCCGGCGTCGTCGCCAACAAGGACATCGCGATCACCGTCCGCAAGGGCACGGTCCATGCCTTGATCGGCGAGAACGGCGCCGGCAAGTCGACCCTGATGAAGATCCTCTACGGCATGCAGAAGCCGGACGAGGGCACCATCGCGATCGACGGGGAGCAGGTCTCCTTCCACAGCCCCGGCGACGCCATCGCCCGCGGCATCGGCATGGTGCACCAGCACTTCATGCTGGCCGACAACCTCACCGTCCTGGAGAACGTGGTCCTCGGCGGCGAGAAGCTGTACGGCATCGGCGCGAAGGCCCGTAAGAAGATCAAGGAGATCTCGGACGCGTACGGCCTCGGCGTGCGCCCCGACGCGCTGGTCGAGGACCTCGGTGTCGCCGACCGCCAGCGCGTGGAGATCCTCAAGGTCCTCTACCGCGGCGCCAAGATCCTCATCCTCGACGAGCCGACCGCCGTGCTCGTGCCGCAGGAGGTGGACGCGCTCTTCGACAACCTGCGCGAGCTCAAGGCCGAGGGCCTGACCGTCATCTTCATCTCGCACAAGCTCGGCGAGGTGCTGAAGGTCGCCGACGACATCACCGTCATCCGGCGCGGCACCACGGTCGGCACCGCCGACCCGAAGACCGCCACCACCAAGCAGCTCGCCGAGCTGATGGTCGGCGCGGAACTGCCCTCGCCGGAGACCCGCGAGTCGACCGTGACGGACGTCCCGATGCTGAAGGTGGAGGGCCTGACCCTCGCCGCGAGCGACTCCGCCGTCGCGGAGCCGGAGATCCTGGTGCGCCAGGCCCCGGAGGACTCCACCCTCCGCGAGCACGTCGAAGCCGGCCGCCTCCTGCTGGACGACGTCACCTTCACCATCCACAAGGGCGAGATCCTCGGCATCGCCGGTGTCGAGGGCAACGGCCAGACCGAGCTGATCGAAGCCCTCATGGGCATGAACCCCGCCGACGCGGGCGTGATCACGCTGGACGGCCGGGACATCACCAAGGCCCCGGTGCGCGAGCGCCGCACGGGCGGCATCGGGTACATCCCCGAGGACCGCCACCGGCACGGCCTGCTGCTGGAGTCCTCCCTGTGGGAGAACCGCATCCTGGGCCACGTCACCGAGGCTCCCAACTCCAAGCGCGGCATCCTCGACACGAAGGCCGCCCGCAAGGACACCGAGCGGATCGTGCGCGAGTACGACGTCCGCACGCCCGGCATCGAGGTCACCGCGGCCTCGCTCTCCGGCGGCAACCAGCAGAAGCTGATCGTCGGCCGGGAGATGAGCCACAACCCGAAGTTCCTCATCGCCGCCCACCCCACCCGTGGTGTGGACGTCGGTGCGCAGGCGCAGATCTGGGACGCGATCCGCGAGGCCCGTCGCGAGGGCCTGGCCGTGCTCCTGATCTCCGCGGACCTGGACGAGCTGATCGGCCTGTCCGACACCCTGCGCGTCATCTACCGCGGCCGCCTGGTCGCGGACGCCGACCCCGCGACCGTCACCCCCGAGGAACTCGGCACCGCCATGACGGGCGCCGCCTCGGGGCACCTGGAAGCAACCGACAACCACTCCGCCGCCGGTGCCGACGCTGGTACCGACCCCACGGAGGACGAGGCCCGATGAAGAAATTCGACAAGGACCGGCTGATCCTCGGCATCGCCGGGCCCGTGCTCGCGCTGGTCAGCGCCTTCCTGCTGACCATGATCGTGCTGGGGGCGACGGGCATCGACCCGATCGAGCCCCTGCGCCTGATGGTGGAGAACGCCGGCTACGAGGACGTCCAGGTCCTCATCGTCAACCAGGCCGGTACGTACTACCTGGCGGCCCTGGCCGTGGCCATCGGCTTCCGGATGAACCTCTTCAACATCGGCGTCGACGGCCAGTACCGCTTCGCGGCGATGGTGTCCGCGGTCGTCGGTGCGTCCGTGACGCTGCCCGGCCCGCTGCACATCCTGCTGATCATCGTCGTCGCGATGCTGGTCGGCGCCGCCTGGGCCGGCATCGCCGGCGTCCTGAAGGCCAAGCGCGGCGTCAGCGAGGTCGTCTCCACGATCATGCTGAACGCCATCGCGACCAGCATGATCGCCTGGCTGATCCTGCCGAAGAACCTCGGCGTCCAGCCGGCCGGCTCCAACGACCTGACCACCGGCGAGATCCCGGAGTCCGGCTGGTTCCCGGCCGTGTCGCTGGGTGACGGCCTGGAGATCTACGGCTTCACCTTCGTGGCCTTCGCCCTCGGCATCGTCTACTGGTTCGTCCTCAACCGGACCCGCTTCGGCTTCGACCTGCGCGCCACCGGCGCCAGCGAGTCCGCCGCGCAGGCCTCCGGCGTGGACGCCAAGAAGATGATCGTCACCGCGATGCTCATCTCCGGAGCCGTCGCCGGCCTCGCCGGCATGCCGCAGCTCCTGGGCGAGACCCACACGTACAACCTGGCCTTCCCGGTCGGTGTCGGCTTCACCGGCATCACCATCGCGCTGCTCGGACGCAACAGCCCGGTCGGCATGCTCTTCGCCGCGTTCCTGATGGCCTTCATCGACAAGGCCTCGGCCTCGCTCGACCAGGCCGGGTACGCGAAGGAGATCGGCACGATCATGAAGGGCCTGATCGTGATCGCGGTCGTCGTCTCGTACGAACTCGTCGGCCGCTACGGCGTCCGACGCCAGCAGCAGAAGGTCGGCGAGGAACTGGCCGCAGGCCACGCCATCAAGACCGATAAGGAGGTCGCGGCGTGAGCACCAGCACCGTTTCCGCCACGAGTGCCGCACCCAAGAAGCCGAGCGGCCGCAAGAAGCTGACCCTGCCCTGGATCATGATCATCCTCGCGGCCGGCCTCGCGCTGGTCTCGGTGGTCCGGCTGATCTCCGGCGCCAACGACCTGACCTCGATCGGCCAGGTCTCCGGCGCCCTCTCCCTCGCCGTCCCGATCGGCCTCGCCGGCCTCGGCGGCCTGTGGGCCGAGCGCGCGGGCGTCGTCAACATCGGCCTCGAAGGCATGATGATCCTCGGCACCTGGTTCGGTGCCTGGGCCGGCTACCAGTGGGGTCCGTGGACCGGCGTCATCGCCGGCGTCATCGGCGGCGCCATCGGCGGCCTGCTGCACGCGATCATCACGGTCACCTTCAACGTCAACCACATCGTCTCCGGTGTGGCCGTCAACATCCTGGCGCTGGGGTTCACCCAGTACCTGTCGAACTTCACGTTCGCCGACGCCCCGGGCGGCTCCTCCAAGCAGTCCCCGCGCGTCGAGGAGATCTACAAGATCACCGTGCCAGGGCTGTCCGACTGGATGGCGACCCTGCAGGGCAAACACTGGTTCTTCGTCTCCGACCTCGCCGGCCTCGTCGGCGGCCTGGTCACCGGCCTGTCCCTGCTGACCGTCGTCGCGCTGCTGCTCATCCCCGGCACCTGGTGGGTGCTGTGGCGCACCACCTTCGGCCTGCGGCTGCGCTCCTGCGGCGAGAATCCGATCGCCGCGGAGTCCCTGGGCGTCAACGTCTACAAGTACAAGTACATCGCCGTGATCGTCTCGGGCGGCCTCGCCGGCCTCGGCGGTGCGTTCCTGTCGCTCGTCGCCAGCCCGATCTACCAGGAGGGCCAGACCGGCGGCCGCGGTTACATCGGTCTCGCCGCGATGATCTTCGGTAACTGGATGCCGGGCGGCATGGCGCTGGGCGCCGGCCTGTTCGGCTTCGTCGACAGCCTCAAGCTGCGCGGCGGCGCGGAGAACGTCCACGCGATGCTGCTGCTGATCGCGATCGTCCTGGTCCTGGTCGCGGCCTGGCAGCTCTACAAGAAGAAGTACGTCCAGGCGGGCATCGCGGCGGTCTTCGCCGGGCTGCTCTTCCTCTGGTACGCCCTCACCGACTCGGTGCCGAGCCAGTTCGTGGACGCGGCCCCGTACGTGACGACGCTGCTGGTGCTCGCGCTCTCCGCGCAGCGGCTGCGGATGCCGAAGGCGGACGGCATGCCGTACCGCAAGGGCCAGGGCAAGTGACGACGGCGCCCACCCCCGACTGGGAGGCCCTGCGGGAGGCCGCCCGGGACGCCATGTCCCGGGCGTACGCCCCCTACTCGGGCTTCCCGGTCGGTGTCGCCGCGCTCGTCGACGACGGCCGCGTGGTCGTCGGCTGCAACGTGGAGAACGCGAGCTACGGGCTCGGCCTGTGCGCCGAGTGCGGCCTGGTCTCCTCCCTCCAGGCCACGGGCGGCGGCCGCCTGACGCACTTCACCTGCGTCGACGGCAAGGGCGACGTACTCGTCCCCTGCGGGCGCTGCCGCCAGCTCCTGTACGAATTCGGCGGCCCCGAGCTGCTGGTGGAGACCCCCGACGGGATCCTCACGCTGGCGCAGATGCTGCCCCAGGCCTTCGGGCCCGACCACTTGAGATAGCCGTACCGACGGCCCTTCGCCCTGCCGGGCGGGGGGCCGTCCCCCTTCCCTTCCCTCCCGTACCACCCCTCTCTCTATGCGCGTAGAAGGAAGCACCACATGGACGTCATCTCCGTCATCCGTACGAAGCGCGACCGCGGCGAGCTGAGCCCCGAGCAGATCGACTGGGTCATCGACGCGTACACCCGCGGTGTCGTCGCCGACGAGCAGATGTCGGCGCTGGCCATGGCCATCCTGCTGAACGGCATGAACCGCGCGGAGATCGCCCGCTGGACCGCCGCGATGATCGCGAGCGGCGAGCGCATGAACTTCGGCTCCCTGTCGCGTCCGACCGCCGACAAGCATTCCACCGGCGGCGTCGGCGACAAGATCACGCTGCCGCTCGCCCCGCTGGTCGCGGCCTGCGGCGCCGCCGTACCGCAGCTGTCCGGCCGCGGGCTCGGCCACACCGGCGGCACCCTGGACAAGCTGGAGTCCATCCCCGGCTGGCGTGCGCTGCTCTCCAACGAGGAGATGCTGCACGTCCTGGACACCACGGGCGCGGTCATCTGCGCGGCGGGCGACGGCCTGGCGCCGGCCGACAAGAAGCTGTACGCGCTGCGCGATGTGACGGGCACCGTCGAGGCCATCCCGCTGATCGCCTCCTCGATCATGTCCAAGAAGATCGCCGAGGGCACGGGCTCGCTGGTCCTGGACGTGAAGGTCGGCACCGGCGCCTTCATGAAGACCATCGAGGACGCCCGTGAGCTGGCCTCCACGATGGTCGGCCTGGGCACGGACCACGGCGTCAAGACGGTCGCGCTGCTCACCGACATGTCCACCCCGCTCGGCCTCACCGCGGGCAACGCGCTGGAGATCCGCGAGTCCGTCGAGGTCCTGGCCGGCGGCGGCCCCTCCGACGTCGTCGAGCTGACCCTGGCCCTGGCCCGGGAGATGCTGGACGCCGCGGGCATCAAGGACGCCGACCCGGAGAAGGCCCTGGCCGACGGCTCCGCGATGGACGTGTGGCGCCGGATGATCGCGGCCCAGGGCGGCGACCCGGACGCGGCGCTGCCCGTGGCCCGCGAGCAGCACGTGGTCACCGCCTCGGCGTCGGGCGTCCTGACCCGCCTGGACGCGTACGCGGTGGGCGTCGGCGCCTGGCGGCTCGGCGCGGGCCGCGCCCGCAAGGAGGACCCGGTCCAGGCGGGCGCGGGCATCGAGCTCCACGCGAAGCCGGGCGACACGGTGACCGCGGGCCAGCCGCTGATGACCCTGCACACGGACACCCCGGAGAAGTTCGACTACGCCCTGGCCTCCCTGGAGGGCGCGTACGACGTCGCCCCGGCGGGCACGGCCTTCTCGGCCACCCCGATCGTGCTGGACCGCATCGCCTGACCTGCGCTCACTCGTCTGACTGAACGGGACCGGTGGACCTCCGCCGGTCCCGTTCGGCATGCTGGGGCCGGTGCCAACAGCTTGAGGAGCACACAGGTCTCGAGATCGACACCTCCACGTTCCCCACCCCCTGACGGAACCGCCCGGCGCCGATGAGTTCCCGGCCGTGAGGAAGTCATCCCCTCGTGGAGATCACTCGACTTGTGCTGCCCGGACCCGGCCTGGACGGGCGGGACGCGGCGCGGCTGTGCGCGCGGCTGGCCCGGCTCTACGACGGCGGGGCCGTCGCCGTGGTGTGTGATGCCGGCGCCGTCACCGCGCCCGGGCTGGCCGCCGTCGAGGTGCTCGCGCGGCTGCGGCTGGTCGCGCGGGGGCGGTCGTTGCGGGTGGTCGGGGTCGCGCCCGCGCTACGCGCGCTGCTCGGCCTCGTCGGGCTCGTCGAGTTGCTCGGGGAGGTCGAAGAGGGGGAACCAGCGGGCGGTGTCGAGGAAGGCGTTGAGGCCGACGATCTTGCCGTTTGAGATCTCCAGGACCTGGAGTGCCCACGGGACGTGGCCCGGCTTCCCGTCTTCCCGCGGGCGGTACTGGCCGAAGGCCGGCAGGCCGTTCGCCGTCGTCGGGATCAGGCGGGATCCCTTGCAGCCGATGCCCTGGTCGAGGTGCCAGGCGGCGATGTCCTCGTGGCCCCGCAGCCAGAGGTCGAACGGCGGCATCGACAGCACCGCGTCCTCGTGCAGGAGGGTGGTCAGGCGCGTGATGTCGTACGCCTCGAAGGCCGACAGGTACTGCTCCAGCAGCCTGGCCTGATCCGCGTCCAGCGGGTCCGCCGGGTCGCTCTCGCGCAGCCCCTGGCCGGCCAGGGTGGCCCGGGCCCGCTGGAGGGCGCTGTTCACCGAGGCCACGGTGGTCTCCAGCAGCGCGGCGACCTCGTCGGCCTTCCAGGCCAGCACCTCGCGCAGGATCAGCACGGCCCGCTGCTTGGCCGGCAGGTGCTGGAGCGCCGCCACGAAGGCGAGCCGTACGGACTCCTTCGCGAGGGCCATCTCCGCCGGGTCGGCGGTCTGCGGCAGCACGCGGCCGTCCGGGACCGGCTCCAGCCAGGTCACCTCGGGCCGCTCGTTCAGCACGGCCGAGGCCTGGTGCTGCGGGGCGGTCAGGTCCATCGGGCGGGCCCGCTTGTTCCCCGCGTTCAGCAGGTCCAGACAGACGTTGGTGGCGATCCGGTACAGCCACGAGCGCAGCGAGGAGCGGCCCTCGAACTTCTCGTAGGCGCGCCAGGCGCGGATGTACGTGTCCTGCACCGCGTCCTCGGCGTCGAAGGAGGAGCCGAGCATCCGGTAGCAGTAGCCGGTCAGCTCGACGCGGTGGCGGTCCATCGCCGCGTCGAGGTCATTGGCCGTCGCCAGATCCGTCATGTCCGTCGCCCCCTGGTAGAACCCGATGCTTCGGAAACTACCGGACGGCTCTGACAGTCGCGGCCGGGAGGGCGAACCGTGCGGCTCGCGCCGCGTGCGACCCGTACAAGGTGATCGAGACGACGCCGAGCACCGCGAGCAGGGCGATGCCGGTCGTGGCCGCCCAGCCAGCCCAGTGGTAGGCGAGCGCGCCCAGGGTGCCGCCGGCGCTGGAGCCCAGGTAGTACGCCGACTGGTAGAGCGCGGAGGCCTGCGCGCGGCCCGTCTTCGCCGTGCGGCTCACCGCCGCCGAGGCCACGGCGTGCCCCGCGAAGAACCCGGCCGTGATCAGGACCAGGCCCAGCAGGATCACCGCCAGCGACTGCGAGAGGGAGCACAGCAGGCCCAGCGCGGTGGTGGTGACCGCCAGGTAGAGCGCGCCGCGCCGGCCCAGGCGGCCCACCAGCCGGCCGGCGGCCGCGGAGGAGACCGTACCCACCAGGTAGATCAGGAAGATCGAGCCGATCACGCCCTGCCCGAGGGAGAACGGCTCCTCCACCAGGCGGTAGCCGATGACGGTGTACACGGCGCCGAACACGGTCATGAACAGCGCGCCGATCCCGTACAGCCGCAGCAGCAGCGGGTCGCGCAGGTGGCCGGAGACGGTACGCCGCACCGCGCGCGGGTTCAGCGGGGCCGGGCGGAAGAACCGGGCCCGGGGGAGCAGGACGCGGAAGGCCACCGCGCACACCAGGGACAGCGCGCCGACCGTGAACAGGGCCGCCCGCCAGCCCCAGGCCTGCGCCGCCCAGCCGGTGACGAGGCGGCCGCTCATGCCGCCGATGGAATTGCCGGCGACGAACAGGCCGATCGCGGCGACCAGGGCCTTCGGCTTGACCTCCTCGGCCAGGTACGCCATCGCGGAGGCGGGGATGCCGGCGATCGCCGCGCCTTGGACGGCGCGCAGGGCGACCAGCCACTCCAGGTTCGGCGCGAGGGGCACGAGGAGGGCGACCCCGACCGCCACCGCCATCGAGCAGGTCATCATCCGGGTCCGGCCGAACCGCTCGGACAGGGCGCTGAGGGGCAGGACGAACAGCGCGAGCGCCCCGGTGGCCGCGGACACGGTCCAGCTGGCCTGACCCGCCGTCACCCCGAAGTCCCCGGAGATCGCGGGCAGCAGCGCCTGGGTGGAGTAGAGGAGGGCGAAGGTGGCCAGTCCGGCGGCGAAGAGCGCGAGGCTCAGGCGGCGGTAGCCGGGGCGGCCGGGGGAGTGGGCTTCGAGCGCCGGTGCAGGAGACGACGAGGTGGAGGCACCCGCGATGACGGGCGCCCCGGTATGAGCGGGAGGCATGGGAAAACGGTAGGCCGCCGTTTTTCATGCGTCCAATGCACAGAATCGAGATAATCGATCCACTGATGCATCACCCCAGTTCAGAGGGTCGTATGTCGATGAACCGTTACGAAGAAGACATGGCAGTGACACGGGTGCTGGCCCCCCGCCTCGCGTACTTCGTCGCCGTGGCCCGGCACGAGCACGTCACCCGGGCCGCGCACGAGCTGGGCGTCCCGCAGTCCACCCTGTCCCGGGCCATGGTCCGGCTCGAACAGGACCTCGGCGTCACGCTGTTCGCCCGCAAGGGCCGTACGGTCGCCCTGACCACGGCGGGCCGGACCTTCCTCGCCTCGGCGCAGGACTCGCTCGCCGAGATCGCCCGCGCCGCCGAATCCGTACAGCAGGACGCGGACCCGGCCTTCGGGAAGGTCGCCTTCGGCTTCCTGCACACCCTGGGGCCCGAGACCGTGCCCGGGCTGATCCGGGCCTTCCGCGCCGACCATCCGGGCGTGCGCTTCTCCCTCGTCCAGAACTACGGCGAGGCCATGCTGGAGCGGCTGCGCGCCGGCGAGCTCGACCTGTGCCTGACCTCGCCGGTGCCCGACGCCCCCGACCTGGTGGGCCGCCGGCTCGACGAGCAGCGGCTGCGGCTCGTGGTCCCGGACGACCACCGGCTCGCGGGGCGCAAGCGGATCCGCCTCGCCGAGGCCGCGGAGGAGACCTTCGTGACCCTGGAGCCCGGCTACGGCCTGCGCCGGATCACCGACGACCTGTGTGCCGAGGCCGGGTTCACGCCCCGGGTGGCGTTCGAGGGCGAGGAGGCCGAGACCCTGCGCGGCCTCGTCGCCGCGGGCCTGGGGGTGGCCCTGCTGCCGCCGCCCGCGGTGCCCCGGCCGGGCGTGGTCGAGCTGACCGTGACGGCTCCGCGCGCGGCCCGGGAGATCGGCGTGGCCTGGCTCGACGGACATCCGGACACGCCGCCGGTGGCGGAGTTCAAGCGGTTCCTGTTGTCCCGTCGGGGGAAGCTGCTGCCGGAGCTCTGAGCGGGTCCGTGTCCGACGCGGAGGCAGTGGCCGATGCGGATGCCGCCGCTGACAGCAGGAAGCCCGCCTGGAAACGGGACTTGGCCCCCACCGCGCGCATGACCTCCGCGATGTGGCGCTGGCAGGTGCGCTCCGACATGCCCAGCCGGCGGGCGATGACCTTGTCCTCCAGCCCTTCCGCCAGGAGCCGGACGATGGTCTGGCGCAGCTCGTCGGAGATGGACCGGGCCTGGTCCGGGCCGACCGTCGTGGCGAAGGGCTCCGCCTCGACCCAGGAGCGCTCGAAGGCGTGGACCATGAAGTCGACGACGTTCGGCTCGCGCACCACCAGCGCGGCGGCGACGTCGTCGCGTACGGCCATGATCCCGGTGTGCCGGTCGATGAGGATCATCCGCATCAGACCGTCGCCGAGGGTGCGGACCTGCCCGCCCTTGGCCGCGATCCGCTCCACGTACGCGGCCGTCGGGCGCGAATAGCGGGCGGTGTGCTGGTAGATCGTGCGCAGGCGCACTCCCCGGCCCAGGAGGGACTCGTCCCGGCCGATCGCCTGTTCCAGGACCCGCGTGGGGCGGCCGCCGCCGGGGTGGGAGGTCAGCACCTCCTGCTCGGCCGAGGCGATCAGCTGCCCGATCAGCTGCTGGATGGCGGCGGGGTCGGTGATCAGCTCCAGCACGTCCGCCTGCTCCAGGTCGCGCTGCACGGTGGCCGCCTCGTACGCCGGGACCAGGGTCTCCAGCAGGCCGCGCAGGCGGTCCATCTCGTCGTGGGTCTCGCGGGCGCGCAGCGCCAGCGGGGCCAGTGAACGGACGGCGGCGGCGCGGGGGGACACGGCGCTCCACCGCTCGGCGCCCCCGTCGTCGGCGGCGCCGTCCGGGAGCCGTTGGAGCAGGTGGGCCGAGGTGAGCTCGGTGATCGCGGGATCGGCCGGGGCGCCGAGGGCGGCGGTCGCCTCGGCCGCCGCGAAGGAGCGCCGCTCGACCGCGTAGGCGTAGAGCTCCAGGGCGGCAGGGCTCAGCCGGTGGCCTCGTGGAGAGGAGGAAGCATCCGCTGGCATGTGCATATTCGTCCCGGCCTGTGGCTGTTCGTAAACCCCTCGTGTTCCCGCAAGGCACCAAGACGATGCCCTCCGGCCCGCTGGAGCTTATGCCGAACAGGCACAGTGTTACCACGGCGTATTCGGGGGAGGGCGCGGGCCACGAGCCCGTGCCCCGCCGTGCTCCGGTGGCCGCGCCGGATCTGCCCGTGCCCTCCGTCCGGGAGGGGACGGTTCGGCGGGTACGGGCCGATCCGCGCGGCCACCATCAGCCGTGGTCAGGTCCGGGTCAGTTGCGGCACCTGCTGCGGCGCTCGTTCCCGCTCCCGCACCTGCTCCCGCCCCTGCTGCGGCTCCGGCTGCGCGTCCGGGACCACCGTCAGCTGCGGGAACTCCACCTTCCTGCGGCGCCGTTCCAGCCGGTCCACGGCCGGGCCCGTGATCGCCGTGGTCACCAGCGCCATCAGGACCAGCATGGTGAACAGCTTCGGGCCGATCACCCCCAGCTCCAGGCCGATGTTGAGCACGACCAGCTCCGTCAGGCCCCGGCAGTTCATCAGCGCGCCCAGCGTCATCGCCTGCGGCCACGGCCGTCCGGTGGCGCGCGCCGCGAGCGCGGCCCCGCCCCACTTCCCGCACACCGCGACGGCGAGCACCGCGCCCGCCCACAGCCACTGCACGGGATCGGCGGCCAGCAGCGCCAGGTCGGTCTTCAGCCCGGTGTGCACGAAGAACAGCGGGAGCAGCAGCGGCACCGTGACCGCGCGCAGCCGCCCGGCGGAGCGGGCTACCTCCGGGTTGCCCCGCGGGGTGACGACGCCGAAGAGGAAGGCGCCGAACAGGGCGTGGATCCCGATCCGGTCGGTGGCCAGCGCGGCCAGGCACAGGCCGCTGAAGAGCACCGCGAGGAGGATGCCGTCGCGGTGGCCGGAGCCGGAGCCGGAGCCGGAGCCCGAGCCGGCGCCCGAGCCGACCCCCGTCGCGCGGGCCACGATCCGTGCGAGCAGCGGACGTACGACCTTGAGCATGAGCACCACGAAGCCGACGGTCAGCGCCGCGGTGAGCACCGCGCCCATCGCCGAGCTGCTGGTGGTGACGGCGACGACCACGGCGAGCAGGCACCAGGCGGCCACGTCGTCGACGGCCGCGCAGGCCATCGCGAGTGCCCCGGTCGGGGTGGCGTACATCCCGCGGTCGGTGAGGATCCGGGCGAGCACCGGGAAGGCGGTGACGCTGACGGAGACGGCGACGAACAGGACGAACGGCAGCCGGCCGACGCCGTCGGGGGCGTAGCCCGCGTACAGGCCGAGGGCCAGCGGGACGCCCAGCGCCAGCGGCAGGGCGATGCTCGCCCCGCTCACCCCGAAGGCGGTGCGGCTGTGACCGCGCAGCGCCCCCAGGTCGAGCTCCAGGCCGACGAGGAACATGAAGGCGAGCAGGCCGATGTTGCCGAGCATCCCGGTGAAGGGGATCACGGAGGAGGGGAAGAGCCAGGCCTGCGAGGCGGGCCAGAGCCAGCCGAGCAGCGAGGGCCCGAGCAGGATGCCGGTGGCTATCTCACCGATGACAGCCGGCTGGCCGAAGCGCCGGACCAGGCTCGCGCCCGCCCGGCACGCCAGGATCACGGCGGGTACGGCGAGCAGTACGGCGGGCAGTGGATCAGGCGTGGCGGCCATGGCCGGCTCCTTCCCGGACGGCGTCGGACCAGGCGGCGTATTGCCGCAGGCCGTAGAGCAGCGGTGCGCCGACGGTATCGCGCAGGGTGACGCGCTCGACGTGGGCGAAGACGGCCGTGTGGTCGCCGAAGGGCATCGTACGGATGACCCGGCAGTCGGCGGTGGCGTGGGCGTCGGCCGTCAGGTGCGGACCGGCGGCGCCCAGCGGCAGCCGCCACTCGGTGAGGCCGAAGCGGTCGGCGGTGGCCGAGGCGAAGAGGTCGGAGGTGGCGCGGGCCTGCTCGTGGAGCAGGTTGATGGCGAACTGTCCCGCGGCCAGGATGGCTTCGAGGGTGGGGCTGGCGGTGCGGACGCCGACCATGACGGTGGCCGGGGACAGGGCGACGCTCGCGAGCGAGCTGCAGGTCATCCCGCGGGGTTCGGCGTCCTCGTCGAGGGTGGTCAGTACGGTGACGCCGGTCGGGAAGCCGGCCATGAACGGCCGTATGTCGGCCTCCGCGGCCGGCGTGTGAGGCACTGCTTCGGGCATGTCGGGCTCCTGAGTGGGGAGGTTGCGGGCTGCTGCGCGAGCCGGGCGGGCGGTACGGGCACGCGGGCACACGGCACTACGGGCGTACGGCGATACGGGCGCACGGGCGCACGGGCGGTACGGCGTACGGCCCGGCCGGGAGCAGCACGGCCCGGCCGGCCGGAGGGGGGATCCGGGCGGCCGGGCCGTGCGGGGGACGGACTACTGCTTGCCGTGCAGCTGGCGCAGGTAGTCGTAGGTGCTGGGCAGGGTCTCCAGGAGGTTCTGCTGCTGGCGCTTGACCGTGTTGAACAGCGGCTCGGCTCCGGCGACCGACTCCGGCTTGTGCGCGAGGGAGGGCAGCGGCGCGTCCGGCTCCAGGCCGAGGCCGGCGAAGATGCAGTAGTAGCTGCCGTTGGTCCAGAAGTTGCGGAACTCGGCCTCGAAGTTGCCGTAGTACGTGGACTCGTCGGTGATCGGCGAGTTGATCGGCAGGCCCGCCTTGTACGCGGCGATCTTCTCCTGGATGTTCTTCGGGAGCGTGAGCTCCTTGTTGGCCTGCCAGAACGGGGTGTCGTTGCGCGGGGCGTAGTAGAAGTGCGCCTGGATGAAGTCGCGGGTGTCGTCGAACATCACCTCGATCTCGCGGTTGAACGCGTCGGTGAGGGCCGGGGTGAAGTTGCGGTCCGGGAAGTGCTTGGCGAGCTGGTAGATCGCGGCGGTGATGAAGTAGATGCCGGTCGACTCCAGCGGCTCCAGGAAGGCGGAGGACAGGCCGATGCTGACGACGTTCTTGACCCAGGCGCGCTCGTTGCGGCCGACGCGGAAGCGGACGTGGTTGAACTTCGTCGTCTCGGGGTCGAGGTTCCAGAGCTTGCAGAACTCCTCGGTGGCCTCGTCCTGCGTGGCGAACTTGCTGGAGTAGACGTAGCCGGTGCCGAAGCGGCCCAGCATCGGGATCTTCCAGGTCCAGCCCGACTTCATGGCGATGGCCGAGGTGTACGGCTCGATGCCGTCGGCCGCGTCGTCGTGCGGGACGGCGGTGGCCACCGCGCTGTCGCACAGGAGGTGGTCGCTCATGTCGATGAACGGCTCGCCCATGGCCTGGTTGATCAGCAGGCCGCGGAAGCCGGAGCAGTCCACGAAGAGGTCGGCGTCGAGGGTGCGGCCCTCCTTGGTGTGCAGGGCCGTGACGAAGCCGCGCCCGTCCTTCTCGACCTCGGTCATCTCGTCCTGGACGTGACGGACCCCGAGCTTCTCGGTCGCGAATCTTCGGAGGAAGTCGGCGACCAGGGCCGCGTCGAAGTGCCAGGCGTAGCGGGTGGCCGGGCGGCCGTCCATCCAGCGCGGGGACTTCAGCGCGTCCATGACGGGCGGCTCGCGGAAACACGCGTAGTCGAAGGGCTCGGTGGTCAGGCCCTCGTGCTTGCGCTTGAACCAGTAGTGCGAGAGCGGGGTCTGGTCGTAGTCCGGGAGCAGGCCGAAGGGGTGGTAGAAGTGGTCCGGGCCGCCCGCCTCCAGCTCGCGGGCGCCGGCCTCGCCCTCGCCGCCGGTGCGCCAGTTCACGAAGCGGACCGCCATCTTGAAGCTGGCGTTGCACTCCCGCATCCACTCGTCCTCGTTGATGCCGAGGAAGTCGAAGAACGCGCGGTGCAGGTTGGGGACCGTCGCCTCGCCGACACCGATCCGTGGAATCGCCGGGGCCTCCAGCACCGTGATGTCCACAGTGCCCTGGAGGGCCTCGCCGAGGTAGGAGGCGGTCATCCAGCCGGCGGTACCGCCACCGAGGATGACGACTTTCCGGATGCGGGCGTCGGTGCCGGTCACGGTCATGAGTGGTCTCTCTTCCGGAGCAGGGCGATCGAGCGGATGCGAACAGAGTCGGCACCGCCGCTATGACGCCCCTATAGGGCTTGTCAATGCCCCGACTCGCTCCGTATGGCTCGGATATAGCCCTCGCGGCCAATCTGAATCCGCTGCTACAGGGCAGTGACGCTCTACGAGAGGAACCCGCATGAGCAACAACAACCCGAACAACAACCTGAACAACAACTCGAACAACAACAACGACAACATCAACAACAACGTGAACAACAACAACGACGACAACGGCAACAACGGCAACAACGCCTGACGGTGCCACCCCACGTCTCCGTGCCCCTGCCGCCGCTCGGCGGCGGGGGCCGGGGCGCGTCCCGCACGTCCCGCGACCCCAGCAGAGGATGGCTGCATCACATGGCGTACGAAAGGAAGGCCGCCGCCGGGCCCCTGGCTGCTCCGGGGCTCAAGGGAATCCTGTCGACGGTGGGAGGAACCCCGCTCGTCGAACTGGAGCGAGTCGTACCGGGGTTCACCTCGCGCGTCTTCGCCAAGATCGAACGGTTCAACCCGGGCGGCAGCGTCAAGGACCGCTCCGCGCTGAGCATGGTCCTGGGCCGCATCCAGTCAGGGGAGCTCATCCCCGGCAAGTCCACCGTGATCGAGTCCAGTTCGGGCAACCTCGCCATCGGCCTCGCCCAACTGTGCGCGTACTTCGACCTGCGCCTGATCTGCGTGGTCGACGCCCGCACCACCGAGCAGAACATCGCGATCCTGGACGCCTACGGCGCCGAGGTCGAGATCATCACCGAACCCGATCCCGTCACCGGCGAACTGCTGCCCATGCGGCTGCGCCGGGTCGCAGACCTGCTCGCCTCCACCCCGTACGCGTACTGGCCCGACCAGTACGCCAACCCCCGCAACCGGCTCGCCCACGAGACCACCATGGCCGAGATCGCCGAGGCCCTGGACGGCAAGGTCGACCAGCTCATCGTCGCCGCCGGAACCAGCGGCACCCTGGGCGGCTGCGCCGAGTACATCCGGCGCACCGGCATGCACACCACCGTCAACGCCGTCGACGCCCTCGGCAGCGTGCTCTTCGACTCGCCCGTGGCCTGCCCGCGGCTCATCCCCGGCCACGGTGCCTCCGTACGGCCGCCGCTGCTGCGCCGCGGTGACGCCGACCGGGTCCTGCACGTCACCGACCTGGACTGCGTGGTCGGCTGCCGTCGGCTGGTGCGGCGCGAGGCGATCCTGGCGGGCGGCTCCTCCGGCGGGGTCGTCTCCGCGCTGGAGCGGCTCGCCCCGGCCATCGAGCCCGGCTCGAACGTCGTCCTCGTCCTGCCCGACGGCGGCGACCGCTACCTCGACACCATCTACAACGACAGCTGGGTGCGCCGGCACTTCGGCGAGGTCGCCCACCTCTGGAAGGACCCGGCCCGCGGCTTCGCGGCCGGCGAGCTACTGAGGGAGACGGTGCTGTGCTGATCATCGGACACCGCGAGGTGCGCGACATCCTCAAGGGCAAGGAGCCGGAGATCCTGCAGGTCGTCGCGGACGCCCACCGGCTGTACGGAGAGGGCCTCGCGGGCCCCTCCGGCAGCGTCTGCGAGGGCACCACGCGCGCGGGCGCCGGCATCGTGCTGGGCTCTCCGGCCGACGGCAGCCCCGAGGTGTTCGTCGAGGCCTCGATCATCCTGGCCAAGCGCGCCGGCGCCTCGGCGGGCCTGGCCGCCGGACTGCTCCGCACCGAACCCGAGCCGCGCGGCCTCGCCCTCGTCGGACTCGGCCCCGTCAACCTGGAGGTGCTGCGCTTCGTCAAGGCGCGGTTCCACTCGCTGATCGAGCTCACCGTCTTCGACCCGGACGAGGAGCGGGCGATCGTCTTCGCCCGCGAGGCCCGAAAGATCGTCCCGGGCGCCGCCGTCCACTACGCCGAGACGCCCGAAGAGGCCGTGGCGGCCCACAAGCTGGTGTCGCTGTCCGCCACCGCGACCACCCCCCACCCCGGTCCGCAGGCGGCCCGCCCCGGCACGACCGTCCTGGACTGGGCCGAACCGGCCGCCCGTGCGGGGGACTTCAGGGCTCCCTCCATCGGCGCCCTGCTGCGCGACCCCGGCGGCGTCCGCCCCGACCCGGACCGGGTCACCGTGTGCTCGCCGTCCGGGCCCGCCGCCCTCGACCTCGCGCTCGCGCGCTGGGTCGCGGACCAGGCGCAGCGGTGGCGGATCGGCGTACGGATCGACGACTTCCTGCCGGCGACCCTCACCGCTCCCGCGGTTCCTGTGACAACGTCGGTCTGACCGCCCCAACCCCCCACTGGAGTACTGCACATGCTGAACATCGCCTGGCTCACCCTGCGCAGCAGGTGGGCCGCATTCGGCGGGACCTTCCTGGCGCTCGCCCTGGGTGTGGGGCTGATGTCGGCCATGGGTCTCGTGCTCGCCGCCACCACCACCAGCCCCGACCGGGGCCCGGGCCGCTTCGCCCAGGCCGAGGTCGTCGTACGGGCCGCGCCGGACCTGACGGTCCCCGCGGACTGGGGCGGCACCCAGAGCCTGCCGCTGGAGGAGCCGCGCGGACTGCCCGCCGAGGTGGTGGCGGACGTGTCCGCCGTCGGCAAGGCGGCCGTGGACCGCACCTTCTACGCCCAGCTCGCGGGCGGCCCGTCCTCCCAGGTCGGCCACCCGTGGAGCTCGGCCGGCTTCGGCGGCTACCGGCTGGCGGCCGGGCAGGCCCCGGCCGGCGATGACCAGGTCGTGGTCGGTGCCGGGTCCGGCGCGGCTCCCGGCGCGCGGGTCCTCGTACAGACGGCCCAGGGGCAGCGGTCGTACACGGTGGCCGGGACGGTCGCCGATCTCCCGTTCGAGCAGGCGGTGTTCTTCACCGACGCCGAGGCCGAGCGGCTCTCGCCGCGGGTCGACGCACTGGTGCTGGGCGGCGGGGCCGAGGCGGTACGGGCGGCCGTGGGCTCCCGCGGCGAGGTGCTGACCGGCACCGACCGGGGCCAGGCCGACCCGCAGTACCGCGCGGACGAGTCCGCGCTGATCGGCGTCTCCACCATGCTCGGCATGGCGGCCGGCGTCGGCGGCTTCGTCTCCGTCTTCGTCGTCGGTTCCACCTTCGCCTTCTCCGTCGCCCAGCGCCGCCGCGAGCTCGCCCTCTTCCGGGTCTCCGGCGCGACCCCGCAGCAGGTGCGCCGCCTCGTGCTCACCGAGGCCGTCGGCGTCGGCGCCGTCGCCTCCGGCGCGGGCGTGCTGCTCGGCCTGGCCGCGGCGCCCGCGCTCGCCGAGAAGCTCGCCGCCGAGGGCGTCGCGCCCAGCTGGTTCACCGTCCCGGTGGACGGCGTCTCCATCGTCGTTCTGGCCGCCGTCTTCCTCCTCGGGGTCTTCCTCGCGGTGGTCGGCGCCGGGGCCGCCGCCCTGCGGGCCGGCCGGGTCCGCCCGATCGAGGCGCTGCGCGAAGCGGCCGTCGAGACCGGGACCATGACCTGGCCGCGCTGGCTGGGAGGGCTCGCCGCCCTCGCCGCGGGCATCGGTCTGATCGCCGTCGCCCCGCTGCTGCCGCCGCTGTACTGGGCGAGCCTGGCCACCTCCGTGGGTCCCGCCCTCATCCTCGCCTTCGCCCTGCTCTCGCCCGTGGTGATCCCGCTGCTCGCGAAGCTCGCCACGGCGCCGGTCGCCTGGACCCGCGGAGCGGGGGCCATGCTGGTGCGGGCCAACACCGTCACCTCGGTCCGCAGGACCGCCTCCACCGCCGCGCCGGTGCTGATCACCGTCGGCCTGGTGTGCTCGCTGTGGAGCACCTCCGGCTCGCTGGAGGGCGCCCGCGCCAAGGAGGCCCTGAGCCGGGTGCGGAGCGCCGACTTCGTGGTGGCCCCCGCGCACGCCCCCGGGCTGACCCGGGAGGTCGTCGACAAGGTGTCCGCGCTCCCGGGGATCTCGGTGGCCGCCACCACCCCGACCACCGTCTTCACCGTGCCCGGCCCGGACGCCTTCTCCGACCCCTCCGGCGGCGGCGCGCTGATCCCGTACTCCGCCGAGACCGTCGACCCGGCGGCCATCGGGAACGTGCTCGGCCTGCCGGTGGTCGACGGTGACGCCCGCAAGCTCGACGACGGCTCCATCGCCGTCGACCAGTCCTGGAACCGCTCCGTCGGTGAGAAGGTCGACGTCTGGATGGGCGACGGCACCAAGCAGCAGCTGACCGTCGCCGCCGTCTTCAAGACCAGCACGAGCGGCAACGGCGCGGTGCTCACCCCGGGCCACGCCGGCAGTGAACTGCCCGCCGCGGTCTACGTGAAGCTCAAGGAGGGCGCCGACCCGGCGGCCGTCCGGACGCAGCTCGACGCCGTCCTCAAGGGCCAGTCGGCGCAGGCCGTGCCGATCGCCGCGTGGACGGCGGCGGGCGACACCAAGCGCGAGGACGACGCCAGGATGGCCCTGTACGTCATCGGCGGCATCGCGGTCCTCTACACCGGCGTGGCCGTGGCCAACACCCTGGTGATGTCCACCCGCAGGCGCAGCCGCGAGTTCGCCCTGCTGCGCCTCACCGGCTCCACCCCGCGCCAGCTCCTGGCGATGGTGGCGGGCGAGTCCCTGCTGGTCGTGGCCGTCGGTGGCCTCCTGGCGGCGGGGGTGGTCGCGGTCAGCCTGACGGGCCTGTGGGCGGCCCTGCAGCAACTGGTCGCGGGAGCCGAGGTCGCGGTGCCGCTGGCGCCGTTCCTGGCGACCGCCGGGGCCTGCACGCTGGTCGCGCTGGCAGCCGTACTGGTGCCGGCCTGGCTGGCCCTGCGGATTCCGGCGGTCCGCCTCACCGCGGCCGTGGACTAGCCCACCGCCCGCCCGCTGCGCCGCTGCCGGGGACCAGCCCCCGGACCCCCGCGCCTCAAACGCCGGCGGGGCTGGATTTGGCTGATGCCGCCTCTTGGCGGGCCGGCTTGCCCGCAGGGCAGGTTCAGCCCCGCCGGCGATTGAGCCCCGGCAGCGGCGCCGCACTACCGTCACGCCGAGCGCGTGGCAGTCCTGGAGACAGGGCTGCCACGCGCTTTTTTGCGGCCCGGGCGCACACAGAACCGGTATAGGGCACGGATAGCGCGGGTTCGAAGAATCACTGTCATCAGCTCGTGAACCGTTTTTCCCAGGAGGCAGTGATGACCGTCAACACCACCGAGACCGGCCTCGACGCCGAACGCAAGGCCGAGATCAAGGACATCGTCTGCGACATCCTCGAACTCGAACTGGACGAGGTCACCGAGACCAGCCTCTTCAAGGAGGAGCACGACGCGGACTCGCTGCGTGCCATCGAGATCCTCGCCAGCCTGGAGCGCGTCTTCGGCATCACCCTCGAACAGTCCGAGCTCAGCCGCATGACCAACCTGGAGGGCGTGTACCGCGTCGTGGCGGAGGCAGAGGGCAAGTGAGCCTCCCGTCGACCGAGAACGCCGCCGGGCACGCCCAGGGCGCCCGGCACCGCGTGGTCATCACCGGCCTGGGCGTGGTGACGAGCATCGGCACGGGGGTCGGCGCCTTCGCCGAGGGCCTGCGGCAGGGGCGCAGCGGCGCGAAGCCCATCGGGGCCTTCGACACCGAGGGCTTCGCGCACGCCAACGCCTGCGAGATCACCGACTTCGACGCCGACGCGTACCTGCGCCGGCTGCCCGCCGACGACCTCGGCCGGGCCTCGCAGTTCGCCGTCGCCGCGGGCCGGATGGCCGTGGCCGACGCCGGGCTCACCGAGGACGACGTACGCGCGAGGCGCTCCCTGGTCTCGGTCGGCACGACGGACGGCGAGTCCCGCGACCTCGACCACCTGGTCGGCGTTCAGGTCGCGGCCGGTGAGGACCGCCTCGATCCGGTCGTCGCCCGCCGGGTGTGGCCGGGGCGGCTCTCCGCCGGGATCGTGCGGGAGCTGGGCCTGGAGGACGTGGAGACCGTCACGGTCGCCACGGCCTGCGCGGCCGGCAACTACGCCGTCGGGTACGGCTACGACGCCATCAGCACCGGCGACGTGGAGATGGCCCTGTGCGGCGGCGCCGACGCCCTGTGCTTCAAGACCTTCACCGGCTTCTACCGGCTCGGCACCATCGCCCCGGACGTCTGCCGTCCCTTCGACAGCGACCGGCAGGGCATCCTCACCGGCGAGGGCGCCGGGATCCTGCTCATGGAGTCCCTGGAATCGGCGCTCGCCCGCGGAGCGCGGATCTACGCCGAGGTCCTCGGGTACGGGCTGTCCTGCGACGCGAGCCACCCCGTGGCCCCGGACGGCGACAGCATCGCCCGGTGCATCAAGGCGGCCCACCGCAACTCCGGGATCACGCCCCGGGACGTGGACTTCATCTCCGCCCACGGCACCGGCACCAAGGCAAACGACGTCACCGAAGTGGGCGCGATCCGCCAGGTGTTCGGCGAGGACCTGCCGCGCACCATCTCCATCAAGTCCATGATCGGCCACACCATGGGCGCGGCCAGCGCCCTGGGCGCCGCGGCCTGCGCGCTCGCACTGCGCGAGGGGTTCGTGCCGCCGACCGTCAACCACCGCGAGACCGACCCCGAGTGCGGAGTGGACTGCGTGCCCAACGAGGCCGTGGCCGCCGACCTGAAGGTGGTCCAGAACAACGGACTGGCCTTCGGCGGGAACAACGCCGTGCTCGTCATGGGCCGTTGGGACGGTCCCGATGCAGCCGCGTCCTGAGATCCCCGAGAGGAGGGCCACCGTGCCCGACGCAGAAGTCACCGTACGAACCGCCCCCGCGGCCTCGCTGGTCGTGTCCGGGTGGGCCGTCGCCTCGCCGTACGGGCTGGGGCGCGAGGAGTTCACGGACGGCCTGCGGGCCGGGCGCAGCGCCCTGGCCCCGCTGGACGGCGAGCAGTGGCCCGTCCCGTACGAGGAGGCCGGGCTCATCCCCGGCTTCGACGTCCGTGAGGTGCTCGGCAAGAAGGGCACCCGATCCATGGACCGGGTGACCGGGATCGCCGCCGCCACGGTGGGCATGCTGCTCGCCGACTACGGCCACGGCCTGGACGCGGACCCGGAGGGCACCGGGCTGGTGCTCGGAACCTCCGGCAGCGTGCAGTCGATCATGGACTTCACGGAGTCGGCGCTGACCGGCGACAAGCCGTTCCACGTGGACCCGGCGAAGTTTCCCAACACGGTCATGAACTGCCCGGCAGGCCAGAGCGCCATCCGGCACACCCTCAAGGGGCCCAACGTCACCGTCTCCGGCGGCTCCGCCACCGGCCTGCTCGCCCTCAACTACGCCTCCCGGCTGCTGCGCGGCGGCCACGCGAACACCCTGCTGGCCGGCGCCGTCGAGGAGTTCTCCCCGCAGCGCGCCCGCCTGGAGCACGTCGCGGACCACGGCGGCGACGATCCGCAGCCGCTGGGCGAGGGCGCCGCGCTGTTCGTCCTGGAGAGCGCCGCGGGCGCGCTGGTGGGCGGGCGCACCCCGCTCGCCTCGGTGCTCGGCCTGCGCTTCCGGGCCTTCCCCGACAGCCACCGGGCGCAGGCCGCGCTGGAGCGCTGCGTGGCCGACGTGCTCCACGCCGCGGGCGCCCGGCCCGAGGACCTGGCCCTGGTCGCCCCCGGACTGCCGCCGGGCGTGCTCGGCAAGCAGGAGGAGGCCGCGCTGCGGGCGCTGCCGGGCCCGTACCTCACGCTCACCCCGCGCCGGCTCATCGGCGACACCTCGGCCGCGTCCGGGGCGTTCCAGATCGCCGCGGTACTCGCCGAGTCGGCCGCCAATCCGGCGCTGCACGGGCGCCTCGCGCTCGTCACCGCCGTGGACCGGGACGGCACGGCGGGCGCCGGACTGCTGCGCCTGGGCTCGTGATTCCGACCACCCACCCCTGAGGAAGGCGGACGAGCATGTCCGAGACAAGCGGCCCCGCCGCAGCAGTACGGCCGGTGGCGCTCGTCACCGGAGGATCACGCGGCATCGGGCGCGCGATCGTGGAGACCCTGGCCCGCGACGGTTACGACGTGGCGCTGTGCTTCCAGTCCAACGAAGAGGCCGCGGCGCTCACCGCCAAGTCGGCCGCCCAGCACGGCGGCCGGGTCCTGGTCCGCAAGGCCGACGTCACCGACCGCGACGCCGTCCGCGCCCTGGTGGCGGAGGTCGAGGAGGAGTTCGGGCCCGTCGAGGTGCTGGTCACGGCGGCCGGCATCGTCCGCGACAGCCACCTGGCGATGATGTCGGACGCGGACTGGGACGACGTCCTGCGCACCAACCTCGACGGCACCTTCAACTTCGCCAAGGCCGTGGCCTTCCCGATGATGAAGCGGCGCCGCGGGACCGTCATCACCCTGTCCTCGGTGGCGGCCGCCGGGCACGCCACCCAGACCAACTACTCCGCCTCCAAGGCCGGGATCATCGGTTTCACCCGGGCCCTGGCGAAGGAGGCCGGGCGGGCGGGCCTGCGGGCCAACGCCGTCGCCCCCGGATTCATCGACACCGACATGGTCGCGGGCCTCTCCGACAAGCACGTCAAGGAGATGACCGCCAAGATCCCCCTCGGCCGCTTCGGCACCGCCGAGGAGGTCGCCGAGCTGGTGTCCTTCCTCGCCTCCGAGCGCGCCGCCTACATCACCGGCCAGGTGTTCCAGGTCGACGGCGGACTCGTCGTCTGAGCCGCGTCCGCACCGGACCGGCACCGGATCACACCCTCTTCGAAAGGAGTAGGCCCATGGCGCGCGCGCCCAAGCCACCCCGTTTCTACTTCAGCCTGCGCAGCCCGTACTCGTGGTTCGCGCTGCTGGAGCTGCGCGAACACCATCCGGAGCTCGCCGCCCGGCTCCAGTGGCGGCCGTTCTGGGAGCCCGACGCGACCAGCGCCCGGCTGCTCGGCGAGGCCGGCGGGGAGTTCCCGTACACGCCGATGTCCCGCGCCAAGCAGTTCTACATCCTGCGCGACGTGCGCCGGCTGTCGGCGGAGCGCGGCCTCGCGGTGACCTGGCCGGTGGACAAGGACCCGTGGTGGGAGCCGGCCCACCTCGCCTGGTTCGTGGCCGAGCGGCACGGCAAGGGCGTCGAATGGGTCGAGCGGGTCTCCCGCGCCCGCTGGCAGGAGGGACGCGACATCTGCTCCCTGGCCACCGTCCGCGACCTGGCCGAGTCGATCGGCCTGGACCCGGACGAGGCGGCCGGCGCGGTGACCGACCCGGAGATCCGCGCCCTGGGCGTGAAGGCGCTCCAGGACATCCAGCGCGACGGGGTCTTCGGCGTGCCGTACTTCGTGAACGGCTCGGAGCCCTACTGGGGTCTGGACCGGCTCGCCGACTTCACGGCCTCGTTCCCGCAGGAGGTCCCGCAGGAGGTCCCGGCGGGGGTCCCGGCGGAGGTTCCGGATTCCGCGGCGGCCCTGGCCGGTGCGTTCGAGGAGCGCGAGCTCGCGCTCGTCGGCGGGCGCACCACCGACATGAGCCACGCCGGAGGCTGCGGATGACGCCCGCCCCGCTCAGCGCCGTCCAGCGGATGATGTGGGCGGCCCACCGGATCTCCCCGGACAGCTCCGTCTACAACATCGTGATGCCCCTGCGCGTGCGCGGCCCGCTGGACGTGGCCGCCCTCGCCGAGGCCGTCGCCGAGACCGGCCGCCGCCAGGCGCAGCTGCGCTCGCGCTTCACCGAGGTCGACGGCGTGCCCGTACGGGAGGAGAGCGCCGAGCCGCTCGCCGTCCTGGAGGTCCGCGACGTGCCCGGCATCGACGAGGACGGGCTGCGGCGCCTGGCCCGCGAGGAGGGCGAGCGGCCGTTCGCGCTGGAGGAGAACGGCGCGCTGCGCGTCGTCCTGCTGCGGCGCGCCGACGACGACTTCGCGCTCGTCCCCGCCACGCACCACATCGTCGGCGACTTCACCTCCCGCTGGCTGCTGGTCCGCGACCTGCTCGACGCCTACCGGGGCATCGCGGCCGGTGATGGGCCCAAGTGGCGCCCGCTCACCAGCAGTTACGCCGACCAGGTCGAGCAGGAGCAGACCTACCTGGACTCCCCGGCCGGACTGCGCGGAGCCGCGTACTGGCAGGAGCTCACCCACGGGGTGCCGGCCGCCGAACTCCCCCTGGACCGGCCCCGCCCGCCGCGCCCCGGACACCGCGGGGACACCGTGGCCGTACCGCTGGAGCACGGGCTGACCGACCGGGTCGCCGCCCGGGCCAAGGAGATCGGGCAGACGCCCTTCGCCCTGCACCTGGGCGTGTTCCAGTCCCTGGTGGCCCGCTGGACCGGGCAGGAGGACTTCCTCGTCGGGGTTCCGGCCAGCAGCCGCATGGGCCGCCACGCCCGCGACCTGATCGGCTGCTTCCTCAACACCCTGCCGGTACGAGGCCGGTTCACCGCCGCGACCACCTTCGCCGGGGCCGCCACCGCCGCCGGCGAGGGGATCCTCGGCGGCATGGTCAACGCCCGCTACCCCTGCACGCTGATCGGGCCGCGGCCGGCCGGCTCCCCGCTGTTCCGGATCGGGGCGTTCCTGGTGCAGATGGACCGGATGGAGCCGCCGGTCCCGACCGTGCCGCGCGGGCTGCCCGAGGGCCCGGCGCTGGAGTACGAGGGACTGGGCCTCGCGCTGATCGACGTACCGCAGCAGGAGGGGCAGCTCGACCTGATGCTGCGCCTGGAGCAGGAACCGGCCGGCACCACGGCCGTCTTCAGCTACGACACCGACCTGTTCGACGCGGCGACCGCCGACCGTTTCGCCGCCGCCTACCTGCGCTTCCTGGAGGCCGCGGTGGCCGACCCGGCCGCGGTGGTGGCCGACGTACCGCTGGCCGGCGAGGACGAGCTGGAGGCGCTGCTCGCCTTCGGCGAGAGCGAAGAGAGCCTGTGGTGATCAGATGATCCGGCACATCGCGCTGTTCAAGTTCAAGCCCGGCTACGACTGGGAGCACCCGCGGGTCGCTGCCGCCGAGGCGCTGGCGGTCCGGATCGGCGCCGAGGTGCCGGAGCTCTTGGAGTGGCGGGCCGGGCGCAACGTCACGGACCGGCCGGTCGCGTACGACTACGCGATCGTCGGGCTGGTCCCCGACGAGGAGGCGCTGGGGCGCTACCTCGTCCACCCCTTCCACCAGAGGTCCGCCGACCTGTGGAAGGAGATCAGCACCTGGGTGATCGCGGACCTGGTGGAGGACCCGGCCGCCGCCGCCTGACCGCCCGCCCCGCCGCTGCCGCCGGGGGCTGGACGTGCCGCCGCGCGGCAACCCAGCCCGCCGGGCGTACACCCCCCGCACGAAGAGAGAGGCTCGCCATGTACACCGTCTACCGGCCGGAACTCGCCGAGATCGCGGCCACGCTGCGCGATCAGCACCGTTCCTTCCTCGCGGGGGAGTGGGACGCCGAGCGCGTCGCCGCTCACCAGGCCGCGCTCGCCCGCCAGACCGTCCGCTACGTCAAGCAGAACTCGCCCTTCTACCGCGAACACCTCGCGGCCGTCGACCCCGACCGCATCACCCGGCTCGACGAGGAGACCCTCGCCTCGATCCCCTTCACCACGAAGGAGGACCTGCGCAGCGCCCAGCAGGCCATGCTGTCCCGGCCGTTGTCCGACGCGTGGATCTTCTACGAGACCACCGGGACGACCGGCCGGTCCACCCCGTGCCCGCGCGACGACATCGACTCGATCCACAACAACACCGTGCTCACGCACTACTACGGCACCGTCTTCGAGGAGTTCGGCGAGGGCCAGGTCATCGGCTCCAGCGGCCCCACCGAACTGCACGCCTTCTCCGACACCTTCGGGGACGTCTGCCGCAACCTGAACCTGACCGTCGCCAAGATGTGGCCGCACTCCCCGATGGTGGGCTTCGAGCGGGCCCTGCAGGTCATGCGGGACTTCCCGATCACCGGCCTGTTCTGCACCCCCGGCATGGCGATGACCCTGGCCAAGCACGCGGTACGGGCCGGGCTCGACCCGCGCCGCGACTTCCGCCTCCAGGTCCTCATGACCACCGGCGAGCTCGCCTCCCCGAACCTCCTCGCCAACCTCGGCGAACTGTGGGGCGCCCGCGCGCACAACGCCCTGTACGCCTCGCAGGAAGCCAGCGTCAAGGGCGCCGTCGCCGCCGACGGCAAGCTCTACACCGCCCCGCTCATCTCCTACTCCGAGGTCATCGACCCGGACACCGGCCGCTGGGCGCTGCCCGACCCGGCCGGGGTCCGCGAGGGCGAACTCGTCGTCACCCACCTCTACCAGGGCGCCAAGCCGCTCGTGCGCTACCGCACCGGCGACCTCGTCCGCATGCGCGACGCCCGCCCCGGTCAGACCGTGCCCGCCCCCACGCTGGAGGCGCTCGGCCGGGTCCGTGACCGGATCCCGCTCGGCAGCCACCGCCTGACCGGCTACGACCTGGAGAACCTGGTGCTGCGCCACGTCCGGGGCTGGCTCGACTACCAGGTCGTCATCGACCGGCAGGACGGCGTCGACCGGCTCTCGCTGCGCCTGGAGCACCCGGCCGGCCGCACCGCCGACCTGGAGGCCGTCGCCGCGACACAGGCCGACGTACGGGCCGGGCTCGGGCTCGAACTCGACGTCAGCGAGTCCACGTTCGGCAGCGTCACCAGCACCGGCGCGATGGTCAGCTGGAAGGCGGCCCGCGTGGTGGACCTGCGCACCGGCATCGACGACGCGCACGAGCTCGAGGCGCTGGCCGCCGCCGGCATCGCCGCGGGGAGGTCCTGATGACCGTCCAGGAGCTCAAGGGTGCGGCCGCGCCCGTACGCCCCGGGGTCGCCCCCTGGGTCTTCCACGACGGGGCGCTGGTGCCCTTCGCCGAGGTCGGGCTGCCCCTGACCACCCAGGGCCTGCAGTACGGCACCGGCGTCTTCGAGGGGATCCGCGCCTACTCCGTCGCCGGCCGCCCCGGCGAGCTGTCGATCTTCCGCGCCCACGACCACTACGAGCGGTTCCTGCGCTCCTGCCGGCTGCTGCGCATCGACGTCAAGCACACCGCCGAGGAACTCGTCGAGCGCACCTTCGACCTGCTGCGGCGCAACGCCGTCGCGCACGACACGTACCTGCGCCCGATCGCGTACAAACTCGGCCTGCTGCCCGGCACCCCGCCCGGCGTCCGGCTGACCGGGCTCAGCGAGAGCGTGTCCATCACCGCCTTCACCCTCGGCGCGTACACGCCGCCCGGCGGGATCCGCTGTGCCATCAGCTCCTGGAGCCGCCCGCGCAGTTCCGCCATCCCCGTCCAGGCCAAGGTCACCGGCGGCTACGTCAACAGCGCACTCGCCGTCGAGGAGGCGCGGGCCGCCGGCCACGACGACGCGATCCTGCTCAACGACCGCGGCCAGGTCGCCGAGGCGAGCACCGCCAACGTCTTCGCCCTGCGCGACGGACACCTGATCACCCCGCCGCCCAGCGCCGACCTGCTGCCCGGCATCACCCGCGACACCGTGCGGGTGCTCGCCGAGGCCATGGGCGTCGAGACCCGCGAACACGACCTCCAGGTCCCCGACCTGCTCACCGCCGACGAGGTCTTCCTCACCGGCACCGGCGTCGGCATCACCCCCGTCGTCGCCGTCGCCGGCCGTCCCGTCGGCGACGGCGCCCCCGGCCCGCTCACCACGCGGATCGTCGAGGCGTACGACAGGACCGTGCGGGGCGCGGGCGACCCCCGCCACGACCACTGGCTCACCATCGTTCCGATCGAGCGAGGCTGACTTCCGATGACGATCACCGCGACCCTGCCCATCCCCATGGCCTCCGCGCTCCCCGCGGCCCTCGCCGCGACGGCCGACTGGGTCACCAGACCCCCGCTGGAGCGCCACCCGCTGACCGCCGTCGCCACCCTCGGACCGCCCGGCACCAGCAGCGAGCAGGCCGCCGGCCAGCTGTGGCAGCGGCTGCCCGACGGCCGCGGGCGGACCCCCGAACTGCGCCTGTTCGACACGTACGAGGAGGCCGGCGAGGCCCTGCTCGACGGGCGGGCCAGCCACCTCGTCGTCGCCAACGCCTACGCCGGAGTCAACCGGTTCTACATGGACCCGCGCCTGGAGCTGGCCGCCGCCTTCTTCATGGAGACCCCGCCCTACGGCATCGTCGCCCTGCCCGGCGGCACCAACATGAACCGCCCGACCGTCGCCAGCCACCCCGCGCCGGTGCCCATCATCGGCCA
Organism: Streptomyces sp. NPDC060031; assembly: GCF_042736805.1. Lineage (NCBI taxonomy): Bacteria > Bacillati > Actinomycetota > Actinomycetes > Kitasatosporales > Streptomycetaceae > Streptomyces > Streptomyces sp. NPDC060031. Next base: position 6,497 of record NZ_JBHWVM010000056.1, on the reverse strand, counting down.
GCTCCTCGACGAGTCCTTCGGAGAGCCGCACGTCTCGCTGGTGAGCTCCACCAGCGCGGCCGCCCGCGCGGTCCGCGAGGGCGAGGCCGACCTGGCGCTCACCACGCTGCCGGCCGCCCGCCGCCACAACCTGGTGCTGATCTCCTCCACCCGCACCATCCAGATGGTGTGGTCCGTCTTCGTCCTGGAGAACTGACGTGCTGCTCCTCGACCGGGACACCGTCCAGCGGGTCTACCCCGTCCGCGCCGCCATCCCCGTCATGGCCGAGGCGATGCGCCGCTACAGCGGCGGCCGGGCGGCGCAGCCGCTGCGCACCATCGTCCGGCCCGCCGGGGAGAGCGGACTGCTCGGCTCCATGCCCGGCCACGTGTCGGGAGAGCGGTACGCGGGCTTCGGCGTCAAGGTGATGGCCCTCAAGCCGGAGAACCCGGCCCGCGGACTCGACCTGCACATCGGCATGGTCATCGTCTTCGACCCGGACACCGCGCAGCCGGTCGGCCTGCTCGACGCGGGGGCCGTCACGGCCGTCCGTACCGCGGCGGTCTCCGCCGTGGCCACCGACACCCTGGCGCGGCCCGACGCCGGCGACCTCGCGATCCTCGGATCGGGGGTGCAGGCCCGCAGCCACCTGCGCGCCATGCACGAGGTACGCGTACTGCGGCGCGTACGGGTGTGGAGCCGCAGCGGGGAGAACGCGGGTGCCTACCGCGACTGGGCCGCCGCCGAACTGGACATCGAGGTCGAGGTCGTGGCCGGGCCCCGGGAGGCCGTCACCGGCGCCGACCTGGTGTGCACCACCACCTCCTCGACGACCCCGCTGCTGGACGCCATCGACCTGGCCCCGGGCGCACACGTCAACGCCGTGGGCAGCTCCTTCCCCGACCAGCGGGAACTGACCGCCGAGGCGGTCGCACGCGCCGAACTCTTCGTCGACAGCCGCGAGTCGGCCCTGGCGGAGTCCGGCGACATCCGGGCCGCGCTGGACCAGGGCCTGGCCGGCGCGGACCACCTGCGGGCGGAGCTCGGCGAGGTGCTGCTCGGCCGCCACGGCGGCCGCAGCGGGCCCGCCGCGGTGACGGTCTACAAGTCCCTCGGCCTCGGCGTGCAGGACATCATGTCCGGCTTCGCCGCGGTCGAGGCGGCCCGGGCCCAGGGCCTGGGAACCACCTTCGACCTCGGCTGAGCGCACCATCCCCGGCGACGCCACCGGGCGGCGCCGGCCTACGGAGAGGCATGTCTTGAAGTTCCGAACAGGGGACGCACGCAAGTTCGCCATGGGCGCCGCCGCCGGCCTGCTGGCCTTCGCCGCCGCCCTGCTCCCCGCACAGGGAGCGCAAGCGGCGGGCAGCTGGCAGTTCGTCCAGCAGCCGATTCCGGGCGGGTACGCCCCCGGCGGCGCCACCATCCTGCCCTTCTCGGCGACGTCGGCCGTCCTGACCGAGCACACGGGACCGTGCGGGATCGGGGGCTGCTGGCTGCCCGAGTACGTGTGGAGTTGGAACGGCTCCGCCGTGACCGCGCAGCAGGCGAGCTACGGCTACGACTACCCGGAGGGCCGTACGGCGGGCACCGCCCCCGACGACCTGTGGTCCTTCGGCTACCCGGGCGGAATCGCCAACGGGGGCGTCGAGCACTGGAACGGCGCCTCCTGGACCACGTACGGCTTTCCCTCCACGTTCAGCGGGGGGACCGATTCCATCGCGGTGACCCGCAACGAGGTCCTGACCGTCGGCACCGACAACACGACCTCCGTCTGGCGCCCCGCCGTGGGGCGCTGGGCGGGCGGTGCCTGGACCGTGACGGTCCTGCCCTCGCCCGCGGGCAAGAACGTCCACGTGGACGCCATCCACCAGGCCGGCCCGAACGACATCTGGGTCGTCGGCGAGACCCAGATGGGCAACGGGGTGACGGAGATGTACGTCGCCCGGTTCAACGGCACGACGTGGACGCAGGTCGCCGCACCCGCCCTCAACGCCCCCTACGACTTGGTCCGCGAGCAGATCGCCGGCACTTCGACCGATCTGTGGATCACCGGCAAGAAGACCAAGGACGGCTGCTTCACGTCCCTGCGCTTCAACGGGACGACGTGGACGACCGTGCCCACCTGTGACGGCACCGAGATCAGCTCGGTCGTGAAGTACGGCACCACCTGGGTCGCGAACGGCGGCTCCACGGGCCTGCGCAAGTGGACCGGCACGGCCTGGTCCCCGATCGCGTCCCCGCGCACCACCGGCACGGTGGTCAGCCGCTTCACGGCGGAGCCCGGCGGCGCCGGCTTCTGGGCCGTCGGCAACGACGCGACCGGCCGGTTCGTGTCGCGGTTCACCGGAGCGCTGTGATGAACCTGCGCACCCCTGCCCTCGGCCGCCTCGCGGTCGCCGCGTCGGCGGCCCTCCTCGCCCTGGCCGGGGCCACCTCGGCCCGGGCGGCGGCGGGCACCTGGGAGAACGTGACCCAGCCCATCCCGGGCTACGGCTCGGGCCCCGGCGCCGGGCACAGCGGAGTCCTGGCCTTCGGCCCGGACTCGGTGGTCGTCGTGGAAGCCTCGTACGACGGATTCTGCGACGCCTTCCCGGCCTGCGCCTTCCCGCTGACCATGACGTACTGGAACGGCTCCACCTGGACGCAGAAGCCCGCCCCGCCCCCGTTCAAGGGATCGGCCGACGCCGTCACCGGCACCTCGCCCGATGACGTCTGGGCCGTCGGCCTCCCCACCCTCGGCGCCGCCGACGCCCACCACTGGGACGGGCAGACCTGGACCGAGCGGCCCTTCCCGAGCGGGTTCTCCTACGGCGGCGCCGTGTCCGTGACCGCGGGCGAGGTCCTCGTGGCCGGCAGCGACTGGTCGCAGAGCCCGGCCCAGCCCGCCGTACCCGTCGTACTGCGCTGGGACGGCAGCGCCTGGGCGCGTACCGCCCTGCCCCAGCCCGCCGGGCGTTCGGTCCGGCTGGAGAAGATCCGGCAGGCCGGACCCGGCGACCTCTGGGTGACCGGGACCATCGAGTCGGCGGACCGCACGACCTCGGAGTTCTACGTGGCCCGCTTCAACGGGACCACCTGGACGCGGATGGCGGCGCCCACCCTGCCCGGCGGGCTCTACGCCACCGACGGCGAGATCGCCGGGACCTCGACGGACCTGTGGCTCGGCGGCCGCGACACCGGCGCGGGATGCAGCACCGCCGTGCACTGGAACGGCTCGGCCTTCCAGACGTCCAAGATCTGCGGGACCGACAAGACCACCTCCCCGCTCATCAACACGTACGCCAAGTACGGGGGCGAGTGGCTGGTCGGACTGCACTCCCCGGGCGCCGCCCAGCGGTACGACGCGCTGCGCCGCTGGAACGGCACCTCCTGGGTCAAGACCAGCCCGCCCCTGAGCGCCACCTCGATCGAGCGGCTGCGCACCGATCCCGGCGGCGCCACCCTGTGGACCACCGGCTACAGCGGCAGCGGCTTCGTCGCCCGGCTCAGCGGCCCGCTGCCCCAGTAGGCCGCTCCGGCGTCGGCGCGGGCCCGGAGTCAGCCGGGGGCCCGCGCCGGCCGGGCGGTGTCCCCGCCGGGTGTTCAACTGCCGTCCACAGGCAGTTGATCCGGCGTCCCGGCGCGCGCGCCTCAGTCGGCGTCGGCCGGCAAGTACCCCTGCTGTACGGCGCGGACGCCGGCCTGGAAGCGGCTGCGGGCACCGAGGTCCGCGAGCAGGCCCGCCGTGGTCCGGCGGACGGTCCGGGCGGAGATGCCGAGGTGGTGGGCGATGGCCTCGTCCGTGCATCCGTCGGCCATCAGGCGCAGCACCTCGGCCTGCTGCTTGGTGAGCCCGTTCGGTTCCCGCTCCGGCCGCGATCCCAGCGGCTGGGCGGACTGCCACACGGTCTCGAAGAGCGCGCACAGGAGGGTGATCGTGCCGGGGTTCTCCACGACCACCGCACCGATACCGGTGTTGTGGCTGTCGGCGGCGATGAGCGCCACGCGCCGGTCGATCACGATGAGGCGGTTCGGCAGCGCGGGCACGGTGCGGACCTGGGCGCCCTGGGCCGCCAGCCATTCGGCGTGTTCAACGGTGGGCGGGTCGCGCCGGATACTGTCGGTGTATACCGTTCGCATCCGTACCCCCCGATGGAGCAGCCGGAGGTTGAGAGGGCGTGATGCGGCCATGTTGGCCGGGGTCTGAGGGCCTCCGGGCGCGAACGTCAGGAACTCTTCCCGGACCTGGCCGTTGAGAATTTCGAGTTGTTCCCGGATGGCGTCCAGGCCCGCCAGGTAATGGAAACTCGGACCGGCGCCGGGCGCGTACTGATGGGCGTACTGGGCGATGACATCCGCGATGGCCGCGCGGCTCGCCTCGACGTGCTGCTGATGCGCGGCCAGTTCCGCCTGCTGCTGTGCGAGCAGGGCTTCCAGGCCGAGGAGGGGGTTCACCGCGCGCACTTCGGCCCGGTCCGCCGCCGAGCGGCGCACCAGTGCGAGGCTGCTCAGCCGGTCCAGTGCCTCGCGCACCTGGTTTTCGGGCAGGCCGAGGTCGAGCGCCCAGTCGCAGATGCCCCCCTCGGGGCGGGACAGCATGCTTCGGTAGACGGCCTCGGTGACCGAATCAATACCCAGTCCGGAAAGCAATGGAATTCCTCCCCGTCCCTGAACGTCTTGTCCGTCGAGTTGTCCGTCGAGCGCAAACCGAGATCTTCGTATCGATTATATGGATGAGGGGGTCGGGGGCCGCTGTGGTCTGCCTCTCGCTCGGCCGTCTCCATTTATTTAGGCGATGGGCGATATGCTGTACCTGATCCATGTTCACCTCGCGCCGCACCCGGCGGGCATACCGCTGCCCCTCCAGGCGGCCCCCGTGATAGCCGGAGCCGTGCCGCCCGACGCCGGGGTCCTGCACGTCGCGGTGCACCCCTCGGGCGGGCCGGGCCCGGTCGTCGGCGTCTACCTGGAGTCCGCGGCGCTGGACCTCGCAGAGGCCGCCGCGCGCCGCGCCTGGCACGGTGTCGTACGGGCCCTGCCGTGGTTCGGCGCATGGGCCTTCCTGCAGGCCGAGGCCCCGCTGATCCCCGACGTCGAGTGGTGGCCCCGCACCGCCGGGTGACCTGAGCCGTCCTGTGGCGGCCAACTGGCCTGTGGCGGCCATGGCCGCTCTGCCCCTCCCGTAGACGCTTCTGCGCGCCCCCGCCCCGGGGGAGACTCGTACCGGGTCGATCGATGGCCCGGGGGAACGCGAAACAGGGGAGAGAACAGATGACGATGCGTCGAGTCGCGCTTTTCGGGGGAGTGCTCGCGGCCGTGGCCGCCATCGCCGGGGGGATGACCACGGCCGGGCCGTCGGCCGGGAAGCCGGTCTCCGTCCAGGCGGACTCCGGCTGGCAGTCGCCGGTCGTCCGGGCGGCCGCCGCGGGTCGGCTGTGATGGCGGTGCTGTCCGGGATGCACGACTCCGAGTACGTGCTCAGGCTCCGGGACGGTGTGCTCGAGATCCCGGTGGAGAGCGTTCCGCTCGGCGCCCTGAAAGTGGACGGCTCCCCGCGCAGCACCGTGGAGGACCCGGAGCACACGCGCAGGCTCGCGGAACTGGGCGAGCGGCTCCCGCCGGTTCTGGTGCACCGGGCGTCGATGACCGTCATCGACGGGATCCACCGGCTGCGGGCGGCCGAGCTGAGGGGCCGCACCAGCATCCCCGTACGCTTCTTCGCCGGCAGCACGGCCGACAGCCGCCTGCTGGCGGTGGCCCTGAACGTCGCCCACGGGCTGCCCCTGTCGATGGCGGAGCGCACCGCGGCCGTCGAGCACATCCTCGCCGCGCACCCCGACTGGTCGGACCGCGCGGTGGCCTCCGTGGCGGGCGTCTCCCCGGTCAGGGCGGCCGACATCCGCCGCGGTCTCTTCGGCGAAGAGGCGCCCGACGCCAAGCGGGTGGGGCGCGACGGCCGGGCCAGGCCGGTCGACCCGGCCCGCGGCCGGCGCCTGGCCGCCGAGCTCATCAAGCGCAACCCGCAGGCCTCCCTGCGCTCGATCGCGCGGGAGGCGGGCATTTCCCCCGCCACCGTCTCCGACGTGCGCGACCGTATCGCGCGCGGCGAGGACGTGGCCGCACCCCGGCAGGCCACGCGCCGCGCGCAGCTCGCCGCGGTTCCCGAGATCCCGGCCCCGCCCCACGCGGCGGCGCCGGCCCCCGTACGCCGTCACGCCGGCGCGCCGCCGCCCGACGCGGCGGAGATCTTCAACCTGCTGCGCCGGGACCCCTCGCTGCGCCTCAACGAGACCGGGCGCTCCGTGCTGCGCCTGCTGGACGCGGGCGCGGTGGTGGCCCGCAACCGGGAGGGGATCGCGGCCAGCCTGCCCGCGCACTGCAAGGCGGCCGTGGCCGAGCTGGCCGAGGTCTACGCACAGAGCTGGCAGCTCTTCGCCGCCGAGCTCCAGTCCAGGGGCTCCCGGCCGGGCGCCCTCCTCTTCGAACAGGCCGGCTGACCACCGGTCCCACCTCTCGGACGCCCGCGGCACTGTCT
>NZ_JBHWVM010000055.1:0-49591 GCF_042736805.1 Streptomyces sp. NPDC060031 | reverse complement strand
GGGGCCTCTTCTCTCTCCTCGCACGGCAACGGGCCCGGCCCCCTGGAAGGAGGACCGGGCCCGTCACCGTACGTCCGTGCGGACGGGTGATTTCTTCAGCTTCGTACCGGTGGAGCGCAGGTTCGCGCACGCCTCGGTGACGCGCTTGGCCATGCCGGCCTCGGCCAGCTTGCCCCAGGTGCGCGGGTCGTAGGTGGACTTGGTGCCCACCTCGCCGTCGACCTTCAGGACGCCGTCGTAGTTGCGGAACATGTGGTCCGCGACCGGGCGGGTGAAGGCGTACTGGGTGTCGGTGTCGAGGTTCATCTTCACGACGCCGTTCTCCAGCGCGGTGGCGATCTCCTCGGCCGTGGAGCCCGAGCCGCCGTGGAAGACGAAGTCGAACGGGGAGGGCTTGCCGTACTTCTCGCCGACGCCGGCCTGGAGGTCCTTGAGGAGCTCGGGGCGCAGGACGACGTTGCCCGGCTTGTAGACGCCGTGCACGTTGCCGAAGGAGGCGGCCAGCAGGTAGCGGCCCTTCTCGCCCAGGCCCAGGGCCTCGGCGGTACGCAGGGCGTCATCGACGGTGGTGTACAGCTCGTCGTTGATCTCGTGGCTGACGCCGTCCTCCTCGCCGCCGGTCGGGGTGATCTCGACCTCAAGGATGATCTTCGCGGCGGCGGCCTTGGCGAGCAGCTCCTGGCCGATGGCCAGGTTGTCGGCCAGGGTCTCGGCGGAGCCGTCCCACATGTGCGACTGGAAGAGCGGGTTCAGACCACGGGCCACGCGCTCGGCGGAGACCTCCAGGAGCGGGCGGACGTAGCCGTCCAGCTTGTCCTTGGGGCAGTGGTCCGTGTGCAGCGCCACGGTGATGTCGTACTTGGCGGCGACGACGTGCGCGAACTCGGCCAGGGCGACCGCGCCCGTGACCATGTCCTTGTTGTACTGGCCACCCAGGAACTCCGCACCACCGGTGGAGATCTGGATGATGCCGTCGCTCTCGGCCTCCGCGAAGCCGCGCAGTGCAGCGTGCAGGGTCTGGGTCGAGGTCACGTTGATCGCCGGGTAGGCAAACTTGCCTGCCTTCGCCCGGTCGAGCATCTCGTTGTAGACCTCGGGGGTTGCGATGGGCATCTGTCCGCTCCTTGGATGTGCGGGGAGTGTGCTATTGCGGGCCCTGACCGGGGCGATGTCGCCGTCGCGCCTATCTTTCCAGACTCCGCGCGACACTCCACCCCGTCGGTCGCCCGGCATGGCCGAACCGAGCGGAGTGTTTCACGTGAAACACTCCGCCCCGCCAGAAAAGGGCAGGTCAGGACCTGTCGTGGGATTTTCGAGGACCTAAGTCACCAGTTGTCCCTGGTCCCGGCCCGAGTCAGGGTGAGGCCCCGAGCCAGGAGGAGGCCCCGAGCCAGGGGGCCCCGAGCCAGGGGTCAGGCGAGGCCGAGGTCCCCGAGCTCGTACCCGGTGAGGTAGGGCAGGCCCGCCGCGGCGATGGCGCCGGCCGCACCGCGGTCGACGATCGTCGCGACGGCGACGACCTCGCCGCCGGCCTCGCGGACCGCCTCGACGGCGGTCAGCGGGGAACCGCCGGTCGTCGAGGTGTCCTCGACGACCAGGCAGCGCTTGCCCTTGACGTCGGTGCCCTCGATGCGGCGCTGCATGCCGTGGGCCTTCTGCGCCTTGCGGACGACGAAGGCGTCCAGCCGCTCGCCGCGCGCGGCGGACGCGTGCAGCATCGAGGTGGCGACCGGGTCGGCGCCCAGGGTCAGGCCACCGACGCAGTCGAAGTCCAGCTCGGCGGTGAGGTCGAGCATGACCTGGCCGACCAGCGGGGCCGCCTCGCCGTCCAGGGTGACCCGGCGGAGGTCGATGTAGTAGTCGGCCTCCATGCCGGAGGAGAGGATCACCTTGCCGTGCACGACGGCCTTGTCCTTGATCTGCTGCAGAAGCGCATCGCGTACGTCAGTCATGGCCCCGAGCTTAATTGGGCCCTAGACGAGCCGCCGCCAGGTCCACGTCGTGGAGATCTCCAGCGGGTCCACCGGGGTGATCAGGCGCGGCAGGGTGTTCAGCCCGTTCGGCGGGCCGGACTGCGGTTCGACGCAGACGGCCTCGGACTCCTCGTCGTAGACGACCACCCATTCGCTGCGGCTGGTGACCTTGAGCTCCAGCGCACCCGGCCAGGTGAGGGTGACGTCGACTCCTTCGGGCATGCCGAAACAGTCGTCCCAGGGTCCCGGCTTGGGGTCGATGCGGTTGCCGGTGGGGAGGTGGTCGTCGCCGCGCTCCTCCTGCCAGCCGGCCTCGAAGTCGATGCGTACGTCCTCGCCGCCGAGACCGAGGTTGCGGTGGAACCAGGGGTGCCAGCCGGCCTGCGCCGGGAAGGAGTCCTCGTACGTCTCCACGCCCATGGTCAGGGTCAGCGCGTTCTCGCCGAGTTCGAAGATCTGGGTGACGGTGCCCCGGTACGGCCACGGGTCGCCGAGCTCGAAGGTGAAGGCCGCCTCGGTGGCGGTGGCGCGGGCGCGGCGCCAGGCTGCGTCGCGGCCGAAGCCGTGGAGGGCGTGCGGCGGGTGGTTGACCGGCAGCTGGTGCAGGGTGGCACCGTCCTGGAACTGCCCGTTCCTGGTGCGCCCGCACCAGGGGACCATCGGGAAGGAGCCGTACTTCGGCCCCTGGCGCAGCAGCTCCGTCCCGTCGATCCGCAGACTGCTGATCCGGCAGCCGTTGTCCTGGTCGATGGTCAGCTCCGCGCCACCGGCGCTCAGTTGCGTGCTCATGCGACCGACCCTAAGCGGTCAGCGGCGGCGGCGCAGAGCCCGGCCCAGGACCACCGCCGAGGCCACGGCGAGGGCGGCCGCCGGGGCGAGCCAGCGCAGGTTCGCGGTCGCGGCCGTGGCGCCGGGGGCCGGCACCGGGGCGTAGCGGCCGCGCGGGGGCGCGTGGTCGACCTCCTCGGCGCTGCGGCCGATCATCGTGCGGCGCGCGTGGGCGGCCTCGGCCGGGGGGCGCGCGGAGCCGTCGAGGTCGTCCAGGTCGCCCGGTTCCCCGAACCCGCTCTCCAGGAAGGGGTCGAGGGACGGGGGCGGCACCTCGGTGTCGAACACGGACGCGGTGACCTCGGTGACCTCGTCGCCGTCATCGCCGTCATCGCCGTCGAGGTCCGCGGCCTCCGCCTCCTCGGCCTCGGCGACCACGTCCGTCACGGGCTCCGCCTGCGGGGCGGTGGCCACCGTCACGAGCTGCGCGACGGCCCGGTCGAGGAGCCGGCGTACGGCGGTGGCGGCGGCGTCCGGGGCGAAGCCGGCGGCGCGCCCGTCGGCCACTCCCCCGACGGTGAGGTCCAGGCGGGTCCCGCCGTCGGCCGGTGTCAGGCGCAGCGCGAGGGAGAGCTTGACGGTGCCGCTGCCCCTGACCTCGGTGGCCTCACCCTCGAAGGTGAAGTGGTCGGGCTCCCGCTCGGTGACGGCCAGCGCCACCCGGTAGGTCACGGTGTGCCCGCCGACCCGCACCTTCAGCCGGCCCGACACCGGCCCGGACTCGGTGTCGGCGTCCTGGTGGAGCCCGGGCACGCAGCGCGCCACCCGGGCGGGATCGCGCAGCACGGCGCGGAGGTCGGCTGCCGGTACCGGAACGAACACCTGATGCTCCATGCGGTCGAGCCTACCGAGACGACCGACTCCCGCCTACGTATAGCGCGGGTGCGGCAGCGTGGACGGCGGGAGGCCGGGCAGCCGGCCGCGCTCCGCGTCCCGCGCGGCGTCGTGCAGGGACTGCGTGGACAGCGAGCGCAGGCTCGGCGTGTCGCGGTCCACGCGCAGCTCCGGGACCCGCTCGCGGGCGGCCAGTACGAACCCCCAGTCCTGCGGCGGTGCGTCGGCCGCGCCCTGGGTCCGGTCGGGTCCGGCGGCGAAGCCCGAGAGGCGGCCGCCCGCGCTGTAGGGGGCGGTGAGCAGGCCCGCCGCGCGCAGGGTGGCGTCGACGGTCCAGTACGTGCGCGGCCGGGTGCCGAGGGGGCCCGCGTGGACCGCGAGGCGGCCGCCGGGGCGCAGGGCCCGCGCGGCGAGCCCGTAGAACTCCTGCGAGTACAGCTTGGTGCTGGGGGTGATGCCGGGGTCGGGGAGGTCGGAGACGATGACGTCGAAGCGGTCCCGCGCGGCCGGGCCGCGCAGCCAGCGGAACGCGTCCTGCGTGACGACGTCGAGGCGCGGGTCCTCGTACACCCGTCCGTTGAGCGCGGCGAGCATCGGATCGGTGCGGGCGAGCCGGACCACCCCGGGGTCGAGTTCGACGACGGTGACGGAGGTGACGTCGCGGTAGCGCAGCACCTCGCGGGCGGCGAGGCCGTCGCCGCCGCCGAGGACCAGGACGCGGGAGTGCGGGCCGGTCATCGCGGGGTGCACGAGGGCTTCGTGGTAGCGGTACTCGTCGTAGCCGCTGACCCGCAGGCGGCCGTCGAGGAAGAGGTCGAGGGAGCGCGGGGAGCCGGTGGCGGGACCGGTGAGGACGAGTTCCTGTACGCCGGTCTGGACGGCGACGCGGACCTCCCCGCCGTAGACGGCGCGGCGGGCGACCCGCTCGAAGTCGTCGGCGAGGGCGGTGGCGGAGGCCAGGACGGCCAGCACGGTGATGTTCACGGTGATCAACAGCCAGCGGGCGCGGTGGCTGAGGTCGCGGCGGAACAGCCACAGCACCAGGCCGCCGCCGACGACGACGTTGACGGTGCCGGTGAGCACCGCGCCGGTGAGCTGGCCGAGGACCGGCAGCAGCAGGAACGGGAAGGCGAGACCGCCGACGAGGGCGCCCACGTAGTCGGCGGCGAACAGGTCGGCGACGGCGCCGCCCGCGTCCTGTCTGCGGATGCGCTGGATCAGGACCATCAGCAGCGGGATCTCCGCTCCGATGAGCACGCCGATGGCGAAGGAGAACGCGACGAGCGCGGGCCGGGACTCCCCCAGCCAGGCGAAGCTGGCGTACAGCGCCATGGCCGAGAGCCCTCCGAGCAGCGCGAGTCCGGCCTCCACGGCGCCGAAGCCGAGGGCGGGCCGGTGGCGCAGGCGTTTGGCGAGCAGGGATCCGACGCCCATGGCGAAGACCATGACGGACAGCACGACGGACGCCTGGGTGACGGAGTCGCCGATCAGGTAGGAGCCGAGGGCGAGCAGTTCCAGCTCGTACACGAGGCCGCAGGCGGCGCAGACGAACACGGTGGCCAGGACGAGCAGCCGGCCGGTCCGGGGCCGTACGGGCAGGGCGGCCGGAACGGACGCCACGCCCCGCGGCTGCGGAGCCGGGAGCACCCCGCGCGGGGCGGAACGGTCGATCATGCAGCGAACCGTACGTCACCACCCTCTCACGCCAAGTCACCCACATGGGTGCAACTGGCGCATTGGATAGGCCAGTTGGAGCAATCACCTTGCATCACATCGCAACGCCCGCATGCCGGTCGTCAGGGCAGCAGGGCCGGGGACTCCAGGGACACGGCGGCCGGGGCCCCCATCCGTACGCCGACCCGCGTACGGGTGGCCACCAGCTGCCCCTCCTGCGGGTACGCGTGCCAGGTGCGCCACCGCACCTGCCCCTCGTAGCGCTGCGCGAGCATGGCGGTGAAGGCGTGCGGACTGCCCGGGAAGGTCCCGGCCAGCCCGTTCGGGTGATCCGCGACCAGGGCGAGCAACTCCTGCGCCCGCCCGGCGAACGAGCCCTGCGAGAGGTTCTCGACCCGGGCGGCGAACTCGTACTCCCAGTCGCCGACCCGCTTGGCCACGCCGAGCGGCAGCGGTGTGCTGCTCCCGGGCATACAGGCGACCGTCTCCGAGCAGAGCACCTCACCCTCCTCCAGGAGTACCTGGTGGGAGGCTCCGAGCAGGCGCAACTCGACTTTTGCGCCCACCAGTTCGAGGTTCAGTACGGCCAGGGCGGGCAGCCGCTCCCTCCCGAGGGCCCAGGCCAGATCGGCGGCACGCGTGTCGGTGTAAGTGGTCTGGAGGGTCGTGAGCATGAGTCGGCTCCGCAAACGCGCGAGGGAGATGGGCCGGGGCCCGCCAGCGGTAGTCAACGGGTGGGGGGACACCGGCACGGGTCCACAGGAAGTCCAGGGAGGTCCGAGGACTGGTCTACTCAACCGAGGGAATCATGAAAGGCACGGCACTCACAGCGTTTTTACCCAACTTGAAGTGGTTTACATCCCCCCGAGGGCTACCCAGTTCACGTGTTCAACAAGTTCCACCTGCGCGGCGTAGTGCGAACAGCAGGACGCCCGACGGAAGTTAGCCCGCCGGGCGCCCTGACCTGCGCGGTGCCCGCTGCCCCGTGTCAGCTGGAACCGCACCCCCCGCCACCGCAGGAGGAGGACGACCCACCGCAGGACGAGGAGGAACCACAGGACGAAGAGGAACCGCAGGAGGACGACGACCCGCCGTCGCTCCCCGCCCACCAGCTGCTGCTGCCCGAGCCGGAGCTTCCGTGGCCACCACCCCCTCCGCCGGCCTTGCGCACCAGGAACACGACGACGGCGATGAAGACCAGTCCACTCAGAATGGCGAATCCGACCACGATCCTCGCCCCCCATCTCTCTTCCGCCTCGGTCTTCCCGAGGGGCGGGATCCCCGCGTCCCGCGTGAAGGGGGGATGCCCCTTGGCCACACCGGCCAAAGCACACTTGAGCAAGTCCAGAGGTTGCCCCCAGGATGGCGCCCATGAGCGCACCCGTGAGCAGCAACCGCCCCTTCCTGAACCGCCGACTGGCGGCCTTCGGCACGACGATCTTCGCGGAGATGTCCGCGCTGGCGACGCGCACCGGGTCGATCAACCTCGGCCAGGGCTTCCCCGACACCGACGGCCCCGCGGAGATCGCCGAGGCGGCGGTGCGCGCGATCCGCGACGGCCGGGGCAACCAGTACCCGCCGGGCCCGGGCGTGCCGGAGCTGCGCGCGGCCGTCGCCGCCCACCAGCAGCGCTTCTACGGGCTCGCCTTCGACCCGGACACCGAGGTGCTGGTCACGGCGGGCGCGACGGAAGCCATCGCGGCGGCCCTGCTGGCCCTCCTCGAACCGGGTGACGAGGTCATCGCGCTGGAGCCGTTCTACGACTCGTACGCCGCCTGCATCGCGATGGCCGGTGCGGTTCGCGTGCCCCTCACCCTGCGCGCCCCGGACTTCCGCCTCGACGTGGACGCCCTGCGGGCCGCGGTCACCCCGCGCACCCGGCTGCTCCTGCTGAACACTCCGCACAACCCGACGGGCACGGTCCTGACCCCGCAGGAGCTCGCGGCCGTCGCCGAGCTGGCGGTGGAGCGCGACCTGCTGGTCATCACCGACGAGGTGTACGAGCACCTGGTGTTCGAGGGCTCCCACACTCCGCTCGCCGGGCTCCCGGGCATGCGCGAGCGTACGGTGACCATCTCCTCGGCGGGCAAGACGTTCTCGTTCACGGGTTGGAAGGTCGGCTGGGTGACCGCCTCCCCGGAGCTGATCACGGCGGTCCGCTCGGCGAAGCAGTTCCTGACGTACGTGTCCTCGGGGCCCTTCCAGTACGCCATCGCAGAGGCCCTGGCCCTGCCCGACTCGTACTACGAGGGCTTCCGCGCCGACCTGGCCGCGAAGCGCGACATCCTGGCGGACGGCCTGGCGGCGGCGGGCTTCGAGGTCTTCCGCCCCCAGGGCACGTACTTCATCACCACCGACATCACGCCCCTGGGTGAAAAGGACGGCCTCGCCTTCTGCCGCTCCCTGCCGGAGCGCTGCGGCGTGGTCGCGATCCCCAACCAGGTGTTCTACGACGACAAGGCGGCGGGCGCCACCCAGGTCCGCTGGGCCTTCTGCAAGCGAACGGCGGTTTTGCAGGAGGCGGTGGACCGCCTCGGCCGGCTGGCTCGCTGAGCGCGGTCCGGTGGACATGTGGATACAGGGCCCGGCCCCGGCTCAGCCGGGCCCGTTCCGCACGGGAACGACGACCTACTCGGTGTCCTTGGGGTGCCGAGTAGACGCGTAGACCAGAACTACGGTCGATGTATCGGAGCTGACCAGGTAGCGCACTCGGCCGCCGCTCGTAACCTCGAACTCCCACTGTTCGAGGGCGGATCCCTTCCATTCCTTCGTGGCGAGTTTCCCACGGAGCTGATGCTGGCGATTCCAGTTGCCACGCGCCAGCGGGTCGGTGCGCAACGCCTCCAGGCATCGGTGGGCACTGGGCAGCGCCGCGCGGCACAGTTCCTCCCACCCCGTCACCGCCTCCGTGGTCCCGAAGACGACGTTCCATCCGCTCAGCGGTGGAACGCTGACACGATCGCCCTTCTTGGGGCTCACCCGCCCACCTCGACCGGACCCAGGTCATCCCCGTCGAGCGGACGCAGAGCTTCCTTGAGCTGCTCCGGATCGGCGTTGATGCGAGCCGTCGCCCTCCAGGACACAAGCGCCCGGTGAACAGATTCCCTGGCACCCAGCTCTGCTGCATCGGAAAGGGCTTCCAGAAGTTCTACGGTGAATGCGCGCAGCTCTTCGCCGTCCAGGTGCCGCACCCACGGGAAGACCTCCGGCAGCGCCAGCAGAAGCGACCGGGCTCCGTCGTCATGCTTCATGAGTGCCAGGAAGAGCCGAGAGGCCGTCGTGAGGTTCTCCTCCGTGCGCTCCGCGTGCATCGCAGTCGTCAGCACCATGTCGGGTGAATCTCGATGGGTGACGCGCAAAGCACCGAGGGCGGCAGCCCTGGCGGCTACGGCCTTGGGGTTTCTCGACAGGTCGGTGAACGAAACCGACTCGGGTTCGGCTCCCAGGTAAGCAAGGCTCATACTCAGACTGTACTCAGATTACAGTCTGAGTGCCAGCGATTCTTCGTTGCCCCGCCTCGGCCGGCTGGCTCGCTGAGCGCGGTCCGGTGGACATGTGGATACAGGGCCCGGCCCCGGCTCAGCCGGGCCCGTTCCGCACGGGAACGACGGATGCCGGCGAGCCCAGCCGCACCCCGGGCTTCCAGTGATGTGACCGCAACGGTTCAGAGGTCGTAGTCGAACCAGATGTGGTGCGTGCCGTCCTCGTCGACGCGCAGGCCGCCGGCGCCCGTGATGCCCTTCAGGGCTGCGGTGCCGCTGCCCGGCACGATCGCGAAGTGCTCGGCGCCGCGGGCCGGGCCGCCGTCCGTGGCCGCCGAATGGACGAAGTTGAAGGCGCCCTCGCGGCCGGCGAGGGCGCCTTCGAAGGACTCCATCGCGACGTAGCTGCCGACGCCCGCGTCCTGGTCGAAGGCGGCCGTGAAGAGCGTGGCCGAACGGCCCCTGAGGGTGTCGCCCTCGTAGTGTTTCTCCATCGTGGCGACGCCGACCGGAAGCCCCGTGTCCACCGCGGGTTCCGGGACGAGCGGTACTTGAGTGAAGCTGACGACCTTGAAAGTTCCGGACGCTCTCATCATCCGATGAGCCTACTCACCCACCTGCTCACACACCTGCGGAAAGTCGGGAGACATGGCGACGACGACGGTGTCCCTGCGGCCGCCGGTGCGGACGCGTGCGGCCACGCCGGCGGCGGTGATCGCGCTCGGGGTGTTCGCCGCCGTCCGCGGGGCCGGGCTGCTGGTCCTGTGCGCCGCCGCCTGGTGGGCCGGGCGCAGCCCGCTGCGGGTGCTCGGCGGGTCCTGGGACTCGGTCTGGTACGTCTGGATCGCCGGGCACGGCTACGGCCGGACCCAGATGTGGCCCGCGGGCGGGTCCGTCCAGAGCGACCTGGCCTTCTTCCCCCTGTACCCCCTGCTCCTGCGGGCCGTCTCCCAGGTGCTGCCCGGCGGCCTGGCCGTCGCCGGGCTCGCCGTCGCCTGGGCGGCCGCCGCCCTGGCCGCCGTCGGGGTGTACCGGGTCGGGGAGCACCTGCTCGGGGCGCGGGCCGGGGTGCTGCTCGTGGGCCTGTGGGCGGCACTGCCGCACGGCGTGGTGCTGACCCTCGCCTATACCGAGGCGCTGCTGACCGCGTGCGCCGCCTGGGCCCTGTACGCCCTGCTGCGCGGCCGCTGGCTGTGGGCCGCCGCTCTGGCCGTGCTCGCCGGGCTGACGCGGCCGACCGGGCTCGCCGTCGCGGCCGCCGTGTCCGCGATGGCCCTGCACGCCGTCCTCGGCCGCCGCTCCCGCGCGCCCGAGGTGTGGGTGGCCGGGCTGGCGGCGCCGGCGGGCTGGGCGGCGTACCTGCTCGCCGTCGGGGTTCGGCTGGGCGATCCGCTCGGCGGGTACTTCACGGTGCAGCGGCGCTGGGGCTCGCGCTTCGACTTCGGCGAGGGCGCCCTGCGCTCCGCCGAGCTGGTGCTCACCGGCGGGCACGTGCCGCTCGCCGCCGCCGTGACGGTGGGCGTCCTGGCGCTGGCCGGGCTGCTCGCGGCCCTGCTGGTGCTGGACCGGGCGCCGCTGCCGCTGCTCGCGTACACCGGGGTGCTGCTGCTGATCACCTTCGGCGGGGCCGGCTTCTTCGAGTCGAAGCCGCGTTTCCTGCTGCCCGCGTTCCCGCTGCTCCTGCCGGTGGCCGCCGTCATGGCGAGAGCCCGGCCGCGCACCGCGGTCGTGGTGACCGGGGTACTGGCCGGGCTCTCCTGCGGCTACGGGGTGTACCTGCTCCTCGTGGCCCGTGTGCCCTTGTGAGGCGGGCGGACTAGTTGGTCTCGTCGCCCGCGTCGTCGCCCTTGTCTTCGTCCTCGGAGGCGGAGTCGACGTCCTTCTCCAGGCCGAGCTGCTCCACGAGCCACTTGTCGAACTCGATGGAGGCGCGGACCCAGCTGACCGTGGAGGACACGAAGTGCTCCAGGCTGACGCCGGTGCCGATCAGCATCTGCGCCTCGCCGATCAGGCGGACGGAGCCGTCGTCGTGCGTGTGGCTGTAGACCTTCGGCCACAGGGTGCGGCGGTTCCAGTCGTCGATCGACTCGAGGAGCTGGGGCTTCTCGTCGATCTTGTGCGGACGGTCGTAGAAGGTCCGCACGGAGAAGACCTGCTGCTCGCCCTCGCCGCGGAACATGAAGTACGTGCGGAACTCCTCCCACGGCGCCGCGAGGTCACCCTCGTCGTCGACGACGTACTTGAGCTCCATCTGCTCCAGCAGCTGCTTGACCAGGTCCTGGTCGGGGACGACGGGGCCCGCCGGTCCTGTGGCCTGCGGATCGGGCTGCTGCCCTCCGAAGTTCGGAATCGAGGCCGGGTCGATGCTCACCGTGTACTTCCCTTCGTGCGGATGGTGTCATCCTCCCCCATCGCTCCTACCCCGTGTCCACCCCCGCACGCGCTATCCGCTCCGGGCGGACAGGCGTAGGGAGCAGGTAAAGGTCCCGGACGGCCGGCGGGCGGCTCAGGGGGCCTTGCCGGCCTTGCCGACCAGCAGGTCCCCGTCCGCCACGTCGACCCGTACGGTGTCGCCGTCCTTGACCTCGCCCGAGAGGATCTCCTTGGCCAGGCGGTCGCCGATCGCCGTCTGGATCAGGCGGCGCAGCGGGCGCGCGCCGTACGCCGGGTCGTTGCCCTTGTCCGCCAGCCAGGCCAGCGCTCCGGGGGTGACGTCCAGGATCAGGCGGCGGTCGGCCAGGCGCTTGGCCAGCCGGCCGATCTGGAGCTCGGCGATGTGCGCGAGTTCCCCGCCGCTCAGGGCGGAGAAGACCACGAGGTCGTCCAGGCGGTTGAGGAACTCCGGCTTGAAGCTCGCCCGGACCACGTCCAGGACCTGGGTCTTCTTCAGCTCCGCCGGGGTGGCCGGGTCCATCAGGAACTGGCTGCCCAGGTTGGAGGTCAGGATCAGGATGGTGTTGCGGAAGTCCACCGTCCGGCCCTGGCCGTCCGTGAGGCGGCCGTCGTCCAGGACCTGGAGCAGGATGTCGAAGACCTCGGGGTGGGCCTTCTCCACCTCGTCCAGGAGCACCACGCTGTACGGGCGCCGGCGCACGGCCTCCGTCAGCTGGCCGCCCTCCTCGTAGCCGACGTACCCGGGCGGGGCGCCGACGAGGCGGGCGACGCTGTGCTTCTCGCCGTACTCCGACATGTCGATGCGGATCATGGCCCGCTCGTCGTCGAAGAGGAAGTCCGCGAGGGCCTTGGCCAGCTCCGTCTTGCCCACGCCCGTCGGGCCCAGGAAGAGGAACGAGCCCGTCGGCCGGTCCGGGTCCGCGATGCCCGCGCGGGTGCGGCGTACGGCGTCCGAGACGGCCCGTACGGCCTCGCCCTGGCCGATCAGGCGCCGGCCCAGCTCGGCCTCCATGCGCAGCAGCTTCTGCGTCTCGCCCTCCAGCAGGCGGCCGGCCGGGATGCCGGTCCACGCGCCCACCACGTCGGCGATGTCGTCGGGGCCGACCTCGTCCTTGACCATGGTGTCCTTGGAGACCTCGGCCTCGGCCTCGGTGGCCTCCGCCAGCTCGTGCTCCAGGGCCGGGATCTCCCCGTAGAGCAGCTTGGAGGCGGCGTCGAAGTCTCCGTCGCGCTGGGCGCGCTCGGCCTGCCCGCGCAGGTCGTCCAGGCGCTCCTTGAGCTCTCCGACGCGGTTGAGGGACTGCTTCTCCTTCTCCCAGCGGGCGGTCAGGCCCCGCAGGTCCTCCTCCTTGTCCGCGAGGTCCTTGCGGATCTTCTCCAGGCGCTCCAGGGAGGCCGGGTCGGACTCGTTCTTCAGCGCCAGTTCCTCCATCCGCAGCCGGTCCACGGACCGCTGGAGCTCGTCGATCTCCAGGGGGGAGGAGTCGATCTCCATGCGCAGCCGGGACGCGGCCTCGTCGACGAGGTCGATGGCCTTGTCGGGGAGGAAGCGGGAGGTGATGTAGCGGTCGGACAGGGTCGCGGCCGCGACCAGCGCGCTGTCGTTGATGACGACCTTGTGGTGGGCCTCGTAGCGGCCCTTGAGGCCGCGCAGGATCGCGATGGTGTCCTCGACGGACGGCTCGGCGACCAGCACCTGCTGGAAGCGGCGCTCCAGCGCCGGGTCCTTCTCGATCCGCTCGCGGTACTCGTCCAGCGTGGTCGCGCCGACCATGCGCAGCTCGCCTCGGGCCAGCATGGGCTTGAGCATGTTGCCCGCGTCCATGGAGGAGTCCCCGCCGGCGCCCGCGCCGACGACCGTGTGGAGCTCGTCGATGAAGGTGATGATCTGGCCGTCGCTCGACTTGATCTCCGCGAGGACGGTCTTGAGGCGCTCCTCGAACTCGCCGCGGTACTTGGCGCCGGCGACCATGGCGCCGAGGTCCAGGGAGACGAGGCGCTTGTTCTTCAGGGACTCCGGGACGTCGCCCTTGACGATGCGCTGGGCCAGGCCCTCGACGACGGCCGTCTTGCCGACGCCGGGCTCGCCGATGAGCACCGGGTTGTTCTTCGTACGGCGGGACAGGACCTGGACGACCCGGCGGATCTCCTGGTCGCGGCCGATGACCGGGTCCAGCTTGCCCTCGCGGGCGGCGGCCGTGAAGTCGGTGCCGAACTTCTCCAGGGCCTTGTACTGGCCCTCGGGATCGGGGGTCGTCACCCGCCGTCCTCCTCGTGCGTTCTCGAAGGCGGCCAGCAGCTTCTTCGCGCTCGCGCCCTGTTCGGTCAGGACCTCACCGGCCGCGCCGCCCTTGGCGGCGATGGCGATGAGGAGGTGTTCGGTGGAGAGGTACTCGTCGCCGAGCCTTCCGGCCTGCGTATCGGCCTCGGCGAGTACGGCGAGCAGGTCGCGGGTGGGCTGCGGGGGCGCGACCGTGGAGCCGGTGACGCTGGGCAGGGCGGCCAGCAGCCGCTCCGCTCCGTTGCGCACGGCGGCCTGGTCGGCCTCGGTGGCGGCGAGGAGGTCGGTGACGTTCTCGTTGTCCTCGCCGGCGAGCAGGGCCACGAGCAGGTGCGCGGGGCTCAGGTCCGCGTGGCCGTCCTTGACGGCCCTGCTGGTGGCCGCGTTCAGCGCGTCCCGGCTCTTGTTGGTCAGCTCGGCGTCCACGTGCGACTTCTCCTCTCCGTACGGGTTCATCAGGCTCGTGCATCAGGCGTGTGCATCGGCCATGGATCTGACATGGACAACGTGCACAAAGTTGAGTCTATTCCACTCAAGGGAGGCGACGTACCCTTCGGCGCATGTCCCATGACGTACTCAACCCGACGCCCGAGTACCTCGCCTTCTGGCAGGAGCGGCACGTCTGCACCCTGACCACCCCGCGCCCCGACGGCACACCGCACGTGGTGCCGGTGGGCGTGACGTACGACCCGCAGGCCGGCCTGGCGCGGGTGATCAGCAACAAGCACAGCAAGAAGGTCCGCAACATCCTGGCCGCGCAGGGCGGGCCGCAGGGCGGCGCGCGGGTCGCCGTCTGCCAGATGGAGGGGCGCCGCTGGGCCACCCTGGAGGGGCGCGCGGTGATCCGTACGGACGAGGCCTCGGTCGCCGAGGCGGTACGCCGCTACGCCGAGCGGTACGGGCGCACACCCTCGCCCAACCCGGACCGGGTGGTCATGGAGATCGCGCTGGACCGGGCCATGGGGCGGGCGTAGCCGCCCGCGCCCGTCACCGGCACGTCTCTCCGCATATTGTCCGGTTCAACTACTGGACGCGGACATCACAACGGCGCCATCGTGGTCAGGTCCACGATGGCGCCGTTGTGTGGGGGTAGCGCCTGAGCGATCTGCAACGACGGGGGAATCGCGTCAGGCACTGCGGGGGGTGGCAGTGGTGATGTCGGGTTCGAAGAGCTGGTGGTCGCGCTGATCCAGATTGACGAAGACCATGCCGTACCTGACCTCGCAGCGGACGGGCTGCGGCGCGCCTCGGGGGCGGCGCAGGCACCGGTAGGCACGGACGTCTTCGTCCTCCTCGCGAACCACGACGATCGGCTGGCCGAACAGGGTGACCATCAACGAATCGCCGACGTGGGGGATGGCGGTGGCCAGGTCTATGAACTGCCAGCCGGAGCGGTATGCCGATGCCATTTCACGGCGAAAGCCGCGGTCGTCGGGGGTCATCAGTCCCAGCCAAGGTCGTTGGTGGACGCACTGGGCACCACGTCCCAGCCGAGATCCGGCTCTCCTGTCGCCACGGCGGGCGCGTCGTTACCCCCCACGTCCCCGCCCACGGCACTGACTGCCCCAAAGACCGCAACGGCGGAGAACGCAATGGCAAGTACCGAGCGAAGCATTCTCTTGTACATGGTCGGCTTCGTCCTCACTTGATGGAAATCTTCTCCCCCGCGTGTCAGACGATGGCTCATTCGGGCACGTCACTGCCACAGGGACGATGCATCATGTTCTTGCATGTTCAGGACCCTGGGGGGTGGAGATTTGCCCATAAACAACACAAAGCCGACACATCCTCACCCCATCACGTCCATGTGCGGTGAGGGAACGCGGCTCTACACGGCAGCGCTGAGCACCGGCCGGGTGGCCCGCAGCGAGGTCGAGAACGCCCCCTGCCTGCTCGAATTCGCCCTTCTGCGACCTGACCCGGATGACGCGAACCAACTGCGCGCGGTTCCACCGTCCGTCGCACTCGCACAGCGGCTCCACCCGCTCGAACGGGAGATTCAGGACCGCCGCCGAGACACCATAGACCTCACCGACGCATTCGAGCCGTTTCTGACCATCAGCGCCCAGACTCCCGCGAACACCCACGCCATCACCGTGCTGGAGGGCTTCGACCAGATCCACGCCGCCCTCGACCAGGCCACCGCCGAGTGCCGCACCGAGGTGCTGACCGTCCAGCCCGGCGGAGCCCGGTCCACGTCCGTCCTCACCGAGGCGCTGGAGCGCGCCGCACCCCTGGTCAACCGCGGGGTGCGCATCCGTACGCTCTACCAGCACACGGTGCGGCACAGCCAGGGCACGCTCGCCTACGTGGACCGGATCTCCGCGGGGAGAGTGGAGATCCGCACCCTCGAAGAACTCATAGAGCGTCTCATGATCTTCGACCGCACGGTGGCCTTCATCCCCACGAGCGACGACCGGCGCACGGCCCTGGAGCTGCGCCACCCGGGCCTCGTCGACTACCTCATCAAGGTGTTCGAGCAGCTGTGGCACCGCGCCGTGCCCCTGACGGCGGAAGTGACGTACCAGCACACCCCCGGCGGCATCTCCGGCGTGCAGCGCTCCATCGCCCAGCTCCTCATCGAGGGGCACGTGGACGAGGCCATCGCGCGCCGGCTGGGGATGAACGTACGGACCTGCCGCGCCCACATCGCGAAACTGGCGGCGTCCCTGGGCAGCGGCAGCCGCGCCCAGCTCGGCTTCCTCATCGCCCAGTCGGGCATCCTCAAGGACCAGGAGCTCTGAGCGGGCCCCAGGCCCGGCCTGAGGCCCTGGAGCGCTCCCACGGGCCCGGGAGGGCACGGCAGGCACGGCAAGGCCCGGCAGGCCCCGGCAGGCACGACGAAGGCCCCGATCGGCTGATCGGGGCCTTCCTGTGCCTCGTACGGGTCAGTCCTGCGGGCGCTTGGGGCGCCACACGACCAGCGCGTTGCCCGGCACCGGCGGCTGGTACGGGACCAGGTCGCGGCGGTACGAGGCGTGGACCTGGGCCTCGCGCTGCTGGAGCACGGCGGCCGCGCCGTCCACCGCCGCCGAGAGCTCGGCGACGCGCTGCTGGAGCGCGGCGACCTGGTTCTCCAGCTCGATGATCCGCTTGATGCCCGCGAGGTTGATGCCCTCGTCCTGGGACAGCGCCTGCACCGTGCGGAGCAGTTCGATGTCGCGGGCCGAGTAGCGCCGGCCGCGGCCGGCCGTACGGTCCGGGGAGACCAGGCCGAGACGGTCGTACTGGCGAAGGGTCTGCGGATGCAGGCCCGAGAGCTGGGCGGCCACCGAGATCACGTAGACCGGTGTCTCATCGGTCAGTTGATAGGGGTTCCGGCGGCGGCCGTCCATGTCATGCTCCCTTCGCGGACTCGAACAGCGCGGCGCGCGGATCCTCCGACCCGGTCGCGTCGCGGTACATCTCCAGCGCCTCGCGCGCCTTGTCGGACAGCTCCGCCGGGACGGCCACCTCGACCGTCACCAGCAGGTCCCCGCGGGTGCCGTCCTTGCGGACCGCGCCCTTGCCGCGGGCGCGCATCGTGCGGCCGCCCGGGGTGCCGGGCGGCAGCTTCAGCGTCACCGAGGGGCCGTTCAGGGTCGGGACCCTGATCTCGGCTCCCAGCGCCGCCTCCGCGAACGTCACCGGCACGGTCACCGTGAGGTTGTCGTCCTTGCGGCCGAAAACCGGGTGGGAGTCGACGTGGACCACGACGTACAGATCGCCGCCGGGTCCGCCGCGCTCGCCCGGAGCGCCCTTGCCGCGCAGCCGGATCCGCTGGCCGTCGAAGACGCCCGCCGGGATCCGGACCTGCATCGTCCGGGAGCTGCGGGCCCGGCCGCTGCCCTTGCAGATGTCACAGGGGGTCTCCGCGATCAGACCGCGGCCCTTGCAGTCCGCGCAGGGGTCGGTCAGCGAGAAGCCGCCGCCGCTGCCGCGCGAGACCTGCCCGGTGCCGACACAGGTCGGGCACACCCGCGGGGTGCCGTTCTTGTCGCCGGTGCCCGAACAGGCCTTGCAGGGGGACTGCGAGGACATCCGGAGCGGGACCGTGGCCCCGTCCACCGCCTCCGTGAAGGAGAGGGTGACCTCCGACTCGATGTCCTGGCCGCGGCGCGGCTGGGTACGGGTCCCCGTACCGGCGCCGCCACCGCGGTTGAACAGGCCGCCGAACACATCGCCCAGGCCGCCGCCGAAGCCGCCGCCCGCGCCGCCCTGCTGCTGCCCGCCGAAGAGGTCGCCGAGGTCGAAGTTGAACGAGCCGCCGCCCGCGCCCGGACCGGGGCGGAAGCCCCCGTTGCCGAACAGCGCGCGGGCCTCGTCGTACTCCTTGCGCTTCTTCGGGTCGCCGAGGATGTCGTTCGCCTCGGAGATCTCCTTGAAGCGCTCCTCGGCCGAGGTGTCGCCCTTGTTGGCGTCCGGGTGGAACTCGCGCGCGAGCTTCCGGTACGCCTTCTTGATCTCGGCCTCGGTGGCGTCCTTCGGGACACCGAGGACCTTGTAGTAGTCCTTCTCCACGAAGTCCTTCGTGCTCATCCCCGGCGTCCCTCCTCTCGCGTTCCTACTGGTTCAGCCTCAGCCCTTGTCGGGGGCATCCGCGTCCTTGTCCGACGGCGCGTCTCCGTCCGCGGACTCGGACTTGGGGGTCGCGCCCGGCTGGGGCTCGGCCACCGCGACCCGTGCGGGACGGATCGTACGCTCGCCGATCCGGTACCCCGGCTGCAGAATCGCCACGCACGTCGTCTCGGTGACGTCCGGCGCGTACGAGTGCATCAGGGCCTCGTGGATCGTCGGGTCGAAGGGCTCGCCCTCCTTGCCGAACTGCTGCAGGCCCATCTTGGCCGCGGCGGTCTCCAGCGATTCGGCCACCGACTTGAAGCCGCCGACCAGCTCGCCGTGCTCCCGCGCCCGGCCGATGTCGTCCAGGGTCGGGAGGAGCTCCGTCAGGAGGGACGCGACCGCGATCTCCTTGACGGCGATCCGGTCCCGCTCCACCCGACGGCGGTAGTTCTGGTACTCCGCCTGGAGCCGCTGGAGGTCCGCGGTGCGCTCGCCGAGCGCGGTACGGGCCTGGTCCAGCTGCGCCAGCACGGCCACATCCTGTGCGCTTGCGTCCCCAGCCGGGGCCGCCGCCTCCTCCGCGGAGGCGTCGGCGGCCTTCGGCTCGTCGGGCGTGCCGTCGACGGGGACTTCAGGCTTCTCGTCGAAGCCCGGGGTCTCCTCCGACATCAGGCAGCGCCGCCCTTCGGCTTCTCGTCGTCGACGATCTCGGCGTCGACGACGTCATCGGCGGCGTCCGGGGCCTGCTGGGCACCCTCGGCGCCCGCGGCACCCTGAGCGGCCTGGGCGTCGGCGTAGATGGCCTGGCCGAGCTTCTGGCTGACCGCGGCGACCTTCTCGGTCGCGGTGCGGATCTCGGCGGTGTCCTCGCCCTTGAGCTTTTCCTTCAGCTCGGCGATGGCACCCTCGACCTCGGTCTTGACCTCGGCCGGGACCTTGTCCTCGTTGTCCTTGACGAACTTCTCCGTCTGGTACACGAGCTGCTCGGCCTGGTTGCGGGTCTCGGCGGCCTCCTTGCGGCGGAGGTCCTCGTCCGCGTACTGCTCGGCCTCCTGGCGCATGCGGTCGACCTCGTCCTTGCCGAGCGAGGAGCCGCCGGTGACGGTCATCTTCTGCTCCTTGCCCGTGCCGAGGTCCTTGGCCGTGACGTGCATGATGCCGTTCGCGTCGATGTCGAAGGAGACCTCGATCTGCGGGATGCCGCGCGGGGCCGGCGGCAGACCGGTCAGCTCGAACATGCCGAGCTTCTTGTTGTACGCCGCGATCTCGCGCTCGCCCTGGTAGACCTGGATCTGCACGGACGGCTGGTTGTCCTCGGCCGTCGTGAAGATCTCGGACCGCTTGGTCGGGATCGTGGTGTTGCGCTCGATGAGCTTGGTCATGATGCCGCCCTTGGTCTCGATGCCGAGGGACAGCGGGGTCACGTCGAGGAGCAGGACGTCCTTGACCTCACCCTTGAGCACACCGGCCTGGAGGGTGGCGCCGATGGCGACGACCTCGTCCGGGTTGACGCCCTTGTTGGCGTCCTGACCGCCCGTGAGCTCCTTGACGAGCTCGGCGACGGCCGGCATACGGGTGGAGCCGCCGACCAGGACCACGTGGTCGATCTCGGACAGCGCGATGCCGGCGTCCTTGATGACGTTGTGGAACGGGGTCTTGCAGCGGTCGAGCAGGTCCGAGGTCAGCTGCTGGAACTGGGCGCGGGTGAGCTTCTCGTCCAGGTGCAGGGGGCCCTCGGCGGAAGCCGTGATGTAGGGCAGGTTGATCGAGGTCTCCGTGGAGGAGGACAGCTCGATCTTCGCCTTCTCGGCGGCCTCGCGCAGACGCTGGAGCGCCATCTTGTCCTTGGCCAGGTCGACGCCGTGGCCGTTGGCGAACTGCTTCACGAGGTAGTCGACGACGCGCTGGTCCCAGTCGTCGCCACCGAGGTGGTTGTCACCGTTGGTGGCCTTGACCTCGACGACGCCGTCACCGATCTCGAGGAGCGACACGTCGAAGGTGCCGCCGCCGAGGTCGAAGACGAGGATGGTCTGGTCGTCCTTGTCGAGGCCGTAGGCCAGGGCGGCGGCCGTCGGCTCGTTGACGATGCGCAGGACGTTCAGGCCCGCGATCTCGCCGGCCTCCTTCGTCGCCTGGCGCTCGGAGTCGTTGAAGTAGGCCGGGACGGTGATGACCGCGTCCGTGACCTTCTCGCCCAGGTACGCCTCGGCGTCGCGCTTCAGCTTCTGCAGGATGAAGGCGCTCATCTGCTGCGGGTTGAAGTCCTTGCCATCCAGGTTGATCTTCCAGTCAGTGCCCATGTGGCGCTTGACGGAGCGGATGGTGCGGTCCACGTTCGTGACCGCCTGGCGCTTCGCCACCTCGCCGACGAGGACCTCGCCGTTCTTGGCGAAGGCGACGACGGACGGCGTGGTCCTGGCGCCCTCGGCGTTGGTGATGACGGTGGGCTCGCCGCCTTCCAGAACGCTGACGACGGAGTTAGTGGTGCCCAGGTCGATGCCGACCGCACGTGCCATTTTGATTCCTCCAGCTGACTTGAGTGGAACAGACTCAAGGATGCCGCAACGCCGCGCTGACGTCAACAGACCTGAGCCGGGGGGGCTCAACCTTTAGGTCGCCCTTAGGCGCAACTAACGCTGGCGAGGCCGAAAGACCGCAGGTGGCATCGGCCACGATCCAGCCCCGCCGGCGTTTGAGGCGCGGGGTCTGGGGCGGAGCCCCAGGGGCGGCGGCGCGGCCGAACGGGGCACCGGGGCCGCGCGGCATCCGAAGACCGCCGGAGGCGTACGGCACGGTGCTGGCATGCCGCCCACTCTCACCGCTCCTCGCGTACGGGTACCCGCCGCACCGCCGGCCAAGCGGATGCTCGACCTCCTCGGGGCGGTGGCCCTGCTGGCCCTGCTCGGCCCACCGCTCGCGGCGGTCGCCGGACTGCTGTACGCGACCCGGGGCGCCCGGGCCTTCGTACGGGAGCCGGCCGTCGGCCTCGGGGGCCGCCCCTTCCGCACCTGGCGGCTGCGCACGGACGCCGGCGCGGGCCGCCTCGGCGCCGCCCTGGAGCGGTGCGCCCTGGACGCGCTGCCGCAGCTGCTCAACGTGGCGCGGGGCGAGATGTCGCTGGTCGGGCCGCGCCCCGGAAACAACGCGGCGGACCGGCCCGAGCGGCTCCTCGTACGGCCCGGGATGACCGGGCTGTGGCAGGTGAGCGCGCGCTCGGACCTCCCGTGGGAGGAAATGGACCTGCTGGACCGGCACTATGTGGAGAACCACTGGCTGGGGATGGATCTGGCGATCCTCGCGCAGACCCCGCGGGCCGCCTGGCGACAGAGGCGAGCCTGAGCGACGCAGATCACCGCGCGCTCGGCTACATTGCGGCGTCGGGACTGGGTAACCTCAAGCCTTGACTGGATAAGTTACCGCTTAGTAAGTGCCGCCCGAGGAGCCCTCCCATGCAACTCGCCGCGATCATCGTGTCGCTGGTCCTGACCGTGCCCGGCGTCGCGCTGCTCGCCCGAGCCGTGGCGAAGATCTACCGGTTCGTCAAGCTCGGCCAGCCCGTCCCCGCGGGCAGCCGCACGGACCGCCCGAAGGCCCGTACCCTCACCCTGATCAGGGAGTTCCTCGGCCACAGCCGGATGAACCAGTGGGGCATCGTCGGCTTCGCGCACTGGTTCGTCGCCATCGGCTTCCTGACGCTGCCGCCCACCCTGATCCAGGCGTACGGGCAGCTCTTCAAGGCCGACTGGCTGCTGCCGCTCATCGGCGACTGGCTGCCCTTCGAGCTCTACACCGAGCTCATCGGCCTGATGACCGTCGTGGGCATCGTCATCCTCATCGGGATCCGGATGCTCAGCCTGCCCTCGCGGGCCGGTCGCAAGTCGCGCTTCGCCGGCTCGAAGTCCGGGCAGGCGTACTTCGTCGAGTCCGTGATCATCACCATCGGCCTCGCGATCCTGACGCTGCGCGGCCTCGAGGGCGCGATCCACCACGTCGACAGCTACGAGCCGGCGTACCTCGCCTCGTACCCGCTGGTGCTGGCCTTCAAGGGGCTCTCGCTCAGCGCGCTGCAGAACGCCATCTACTTCACCGCGATGGTCAAGATCAGCGTCTCGCTGATCTGGATGATCGTGGTCGGCCTCAACACCAACATGGGTGTGGCCTGGCACCGCTTCCTCGCCTTCCCGAACATCTGGTTCAAGCGCGAGGCCGACGGCTCGACCGCGCTCGGCGCCCTGCAGCCCATGACCAGCGGCGGCAAGGTGATCGACTTCGAGGACCCGGGCGAGGACGACGTCTTCGGCGTCTCCCAGGTCGAGCAGTTCTCCTGGAAGGGCATCCTCGACTTCTCCACGTGCACCGAGTGCGGCCGCTGCCAGTCGCAGTGCCCGGCCTGGAACACGGGCAAGCCGCTGTCCCCCAAGCTCCTGATCATGTCGCTGCGCGACCACGCGCACGCCAAGGCCCCGTACCTGCTGGCAGGCGGCGGCAAGGACATGGAGGGCAACGAGAAGGCCACGGCCGAGCAGTTGAAGGACGTCCCGGCGTCCGCCCTCGCCGAGGCCGAGCGCCCGCTGATCGGGACCGCCGAGGAGAACGGCGTCATCGACCCGGACGTGCTGTGGTCCTGCACCACCTGCGGTGCGTGCGTGGAGCAGTGCCCGGTCGACATCGAGCACATCGACCACATCGTCGACATGCGCCGCTACCAGGTGATGATCGAGAGCGCGTTCCCGTCGGAGGCGGGCACGATGCTCAAGAACCTGGAGAAGAAGGGCAACCCCTGGGGCCTCGCCAAGAAGCAGCGGGTGGAGTGGACCAAGGAGGTCGACTTCGAGGTCCCGATCATCGGCAAGGACGCGGAGGACCTCTCCGAGTTCGACTACCTGTACTGGGTCGGCTGCGCGGGCGCCCTGGAGGACCGGGCCAAGAAGACCACGAAGGCCTTCGCGGAGCTGCTCAACATCGCGGGCGTCAAGTTCGCGATCATGGGCGGCGACGAGAAGTGCACCGGCGACTCCCCGCGCCGCCTGGGCAACGAGCCGCTGTTCCAGCAGCTCGCCCAGGAGAACGTGGCCATGCTGAACATGGCCTTCGGTGAGGACGACGAGGACGAGTCGACGAAGAGGCCGAAGTCGGCGAAGCGGATCGTCTCGACCTGCCCGCACTGCTTCAACACCATCGCGAACGAGTACCCGCAGCTCGGCGGCGAGTACGAGGTCATCCACCACACGCAGCTGCTCCAGCACCTGATCGACGAGGGCCGCCTCACGCCGGTCACCCCGGTCGACGGCCTGATCACGTACCACGACCCGTGCTACCTGGGCCGGCACAACAAGGTCTACACGCCGCCGCGCGAGATCATGTCGGCCGTGCCGGGGCTGCGGCAGCAGGAGATGCACCGCCACAAGGAGCGGGGCTTCTGCTGTGGCGCCGGCGGCGCGCGGATGTGGATGGAGGAGCGGATCGGCAAGCGCATCAACAACGAGCGTGTCGACGAGGCCCTGTCCCTGAACCCGGACATCGTGTCGACGGCGTGCCCGTTCTGCCTGGTGATGCTGACCGACTCGGTGAACGGCAAGAAGAACGAGGGCCAGGCCAAGGAGTCCGTGCAGGTCGTGGACGTGGCGCAGCTGCTGCTGGACTCGGTGAAGACGCCGGAGCCGGTGGGTGCGGTGTCGCCCGACGAGGCGGGGGCGGGGGCGGAAGCGGTGGCGGAAGCCGCCACCGACGAGGCCGAGGCCGAGGCCGAGGCCAAGTAACCCGTAGTCCTTAGTCCTTGGTCCTTGGAACACGAGACGGCCGGTCCCTGCTGAAGGGGCCGGCCGTTCTCGTACGTCGAAACACGTGACGAAGGGCCGCAGACCGCGGCGCGGGCACCTGACCCACCCCGAGGACGCCCCTCGGGTACCCCCTAGGGGATGTCACAGGTCAGCCGCAAAGGGTGCTTCTTCCGGCAGCCCGGCCACCGGGCCCCGCCGGAGCAGGTACTTTCGATCACGTGGCTGGATTCAGGATCGGACGCGGCCGGGACAACAACCGCGCCCCGCAACAACCCCCGCAGCAGCAGCCGTACGGTCAGCAGCAACCGCCGTACGGCCGGCAGCCCTACCCGCCCGCCGGTCCGCCGGCGGCCCCGCAGCAGCAGTGGCCGCAGCAGGGCGCGGGCCACGGCGAGCCCGAGTACTTCGACCCGTACGGGCACCAGGGCGGATACCCGGGCGGGCACCAAGCCGGGCACCCGGGCTCGTACGCGAACGACAACCCGGGGCACACCCAGGCCTTCGTCTACGGCGAGGACCCCTACAGCCAGGGCGCGACGTACCAGGCGGGTGCGGCCGCGGCCGGCCCGACGGGTCCGCGGCTGCCGTGGAAGGAGCTGCTGCGGGGCATCGTGGTGCGCCCGGGGCCGACCTTCCTGCAGATGCGCGACTACGCCGTCTGGGGCCCGGCCCTGCTCGTGACCTTCCTCTACGGACTGCTCGCGGTCTTCGGCCTCGACGACGCCCGCAAGGACGTCATCAACGCGACCCTGGCCAAGGCCGTGCCGATCGTGCTGTCGGCGGGCGCGGCCTTCGTGATCTGCGGGCTGGTCCTGGGCGCGGTCACGCACACGCTGGCCCGCCAGCTGGGCGGCGACGGGGCGTGGCAGCCGACGGTGGGCCTGTCGATGCTGGTCATGACCCTCACGGACGCGCCGCGGCTGCTGTTCGCGGTGTTCCTCGGCGGCGACAACATGTTCGTACAGGTGCTGGGCTGGGCCACCTGGCTGGTGGCGGGCGCGCTCTTCACGTCCCTGGTCAGCAAGTCGCACGACCTGCCGTGGCCGAAGGCGCTGGGCGCGTCGGCCATCCAGCTGGTCGCCCTGCTGTCGATCATCAAGCTCGGCACGATCTAGTACGTGTCCGACGAAACGTTAGTGGAAGAGGACTCGGGCGGTCGCGCGGCGGGCTGACCAGCAAAATCCACCCCGCCTGCGAGGGCGGGCTGCGCCCGCTGGCCCTTTCCACGGCACCGTCACCGTCGCGGCGATCCGGCTACGGCTACGGCTACGGCTACGGCTACGGCTACGGCTACGGCTACGGACCTGAACTACTGGGCCGGGGAACCTTTTGGGTCGATGATGTCTTTCGCCAGGAGATCGAGCAGCAAGCTGTCGCGCCATACGCCGTCGCGGTCTTTCCAGAACTCCCGGAACACGCCGACTCGTCGGAAGCCGATCTTTTCATAGCAGGCGATGGCCGGGAGGTTGTCGGTGGCCGGGTCGATCATCACGCGGTGGTGTCCGCCGGGGCCCAGCAGCCAGCGGACCAGGGTAAGCAGTGCATCGGAGCCGTAGCCGCGACGGTGGTAGTCAGGGTGGAGGAACATGTCGATGCCCGCCTGATGCGTGATGGGCGTCTCGTCCTCCCACCACTGAATCATCCCGACAGCGGACCCATCGGCCACAATCGCCAGAGTCTGGTGATCGGACTTGGCAAGGTCTCCCTCGACGTCCGGCCAGCCGTTCCCCCACCACTGGGCGACCTCCTCGGTCGCCAGTGCGGCACGGAAGAAGGACGCGTCAGCGGAAGTAGCACGCCGAAGCGCCACGGAGTGCCCTGCGAGTGTCTGCATAACGGACATTCTTCACCATACCCACCCCGACAGTCGGAGGGGGTGGGCACCAGGCCAAAACATCACAGGACCCACCGGACTCGGCCTAGTACGCGCTGTGACCCGAAAGGCCCGCCACGCGAGGATCAGCGTGGCGGGCCTTTCACGATCACGTCCATCCGAGGTCAGGCGTCGAGGACCTGGCCCTCACGCTTCACGACGGGCGGCTCGACCGACCAGGGGAAGTTGATCCACTCGTCGGTCTTCTTCCACACGTACTCGCACTTCACGAGCGAGTGCGACTTCTCGTAGATGACGGCGGAGCGCACCTCGGCGACGTGGCCGAGGCAGAAGTCGTGCACCAGCTTGAGCGTCTTGCCGGTGTCGGCGACGTCGTCCGCGATCAGCACCTTCTTGGCGGTGAAGTCGATCGCCTCGGGCACGGGCGCCAGCATGACCGGCATTTCGAGGGTCGTACCGACCCCGGTGTAGAACTCCACGTTCACGAGGTGGATGTTCTTGCAGTCGAGCGCGTACGCCAGTCCACCGGCGACGAACACCCCGCCGCGGGCGATGCTGAGGATGATGTCGGGCTCGTAGCCGTCGTCGGCGATGGTCTGCGCCAGCTCGCGCACGGCGCGCCCGAATCCCTCGTAGTCGAGGTTCTCGCGTACTCCGTCACTCATGCCTCGTGCCTCACCTGGGTGCGGTGGAAGTTCTGGAAGGACCGCGAGGCGGTCGGCCCGCGCTGGCCCTGGTACCGGGACCCGTACCGATCGCTGCCGTACGGGAACTCCGCGGGCGAGCTGAGCCGGAACATGCACAGCTGCCCGATCTTCATGCCCGGCCAGAGCTTGATCGGCAGGGTGGCGAGGTTCGACAGCTCGAGGGTCACGTGGCCCGAGAAACCGGGGTCGATGAAACCGGCGGTCGAATGCGTCACCAGGCCGAGGCGGCCCAGGCTGGACTTCCCCTCCAGTCTGGAGGCGATGTCGTCGGGCAGCGAGATGACCTCGTACGTCGAGGCGAGCACGAACTCACCCGGATGCAGGATGAAGGCCTCATCCCCGTCGGGCTCGACCAGCCGGGTCAGATCGGCCTGCTCGATCGCGGGGTCGATGTGCGCGTAGCGGTGATTCTCGAACACCCGGAAGAACCGGTCGAGACGTACATCGATGCTGGAGGGCTGCACCATCGACTCGTCGAAGGGGTCGATGCGAACCCGTCCGCTGTCGATCTCGGCCCGGATGTCTTTATCAGAGAGAAGCACGTCCCGAGGATACGCAGAGCGCGCGGGCCGCCCCAATCGAGCCGGGCCCCCGCGCGCCCCCGGCGCTAGCGCTTGACCGCTGCCCCCACGGGCACGGCGTGCCTGAGCCGCGCGCACCGCGGACACCGCAGCAGCCGTCCCGGCCCGATCCGTCCGGCACCGAGGTGCTGCAGCGGGAACGAGGCGGTACTGAAAACGTGCCCTTCGGCACAACGGACGACGGTGTGCTCCATCGAGTCCCTTTCCCCAACGAGCTGTACAGCGACTAATCGCCACATTAGGGGATGATCGGGACCCACTCCAGCCACCACTCCAGCCACCGCTCCGCCCCCTCAAGGTACGCCCCAACTCCCGCCCCCACGAACGTCCGTGCACCCGACAAACAACAACGACCTCCGGGCAAATTCACCGGAGGTCGATCATGGGGTAGAGTGTGCAACGATACGGCTCCAGGCAACTGGAACGCTGTGCGGATGTAGTTTAATGGTAGAACATGAGCTTCCCAAGCTTATAGCGCGGGTTCGATTCCCGTCATCCGCTCCATAGCAAAGCCCCAGGTCAGCGACCTGGGGCTTTTGTGTTGCCCAGACCTTTCTCATGGTCCCGTGCCAGATCCGTGCCAGATGCCTTGGTCCTCATGGCACGCACCCGTGCATCGATCCCCGCTGCAAATTCAGAACCTGAACGTCTTCGACATGCCGACCTTCACCCGCGCCCTGGCCCACTTCCGACCGAGCGTCGTACGCCGGAACGGCGCACCCTTCTCCCCCACGAAGACGAGACCCTCGGGCCCCTTCTCCGCGTACCACTCGACGTGCCGCCGCAGTTCTTAGCCGCCCCGGGCGGCGGCTTTCCCCCTCCCCTGCGGGAACTGGCAGGCAACACCAGCCGGGGCCAACACATTTCGGTGCTGGCCCCGGCGGCATGCTCGCGCAGCCGTAGGGCTACACCGCGGCCTCGTCGACGAGAGTGCCGGCGCTGATGGCGCCCCGCAGGACGTGGGCGATCTCCTCGGGCTTGAGGTCGATGCCGTCGAGCCCCTCCACGGTCAGCGGAATCTCCTCCAGCGCGTATTCGCCGCGTCCCTCGGCGCTGAACTCGGGGCCGGTCCGGTCCTCGAAGGACCACGTGGCGATGCGGGCGAGGTAGAAGAGCTGACGCTCGTCGTCGGACTCCATCGTGTGCAGGAGACGGACGATGTCGGCCTTCCCCGCGATCTCCTCGTGGATCTCCCGGTGCAGAGCCGCTTCCCTGGACTCATCGCTCTCCTCGACCCCGCCGCCGGGCAGCACCCAGTACACGGGGGTTCCGGGCTTGGTGCGGCGGATGACCAGCATCGTGTCGTCCGCGGTGACGAGGACGGCTCGGACTCGTTCGATCATGTCGGTCTGTCTCCTTGCTTGTTGACGGTCTCAGTGCAGCAGCCAGCCGCCGTCGACGTGGACGGATTGCCCAGTGATGAACGACGCGGACGGGCCGACGAGGAACGCCACCAGGGCCGCCACGTCTTCGGGGCGTCCGCGTCGCGGGACGCACTGGCGGTTGATCTGGTCTTCCGGGCGGGCGCGGTGGTGGGCGGGGATGGCGGTTTCCGCTTCCACCTCGATAGCGCCGGGCAGGACCGTGTTCACGCAAACGCCGTACGGACCGAGCTCTCGGGCCAAGGAACGGGTCAGGCCTAGAAGGCCCGCCTTGGCGGTGCTGTAGGCGACGAGGTTGGTGCGGCCGGCGCCGGCGTTGACGCTGCCGATGTTCACGATCCGGACCCAGCGGCGTTCGATCACGCCGGAGGTCAGAGCGTGGCAAGTGCGGTAGTGGGCAGTGAGGTTCACGTCGAGGAAGTAGTTCCAGGCGGCTTCGTCGGTGTCCTCCCAGGAGACGCGGGGATAGGAGCCGGCGTTGTTGACGAGGATGTCGGGTGACGGCGTGCCGTCTGAGTCACACGACGGACCAACCATTCAGCTCCGGCGCCGAGTTGGAAGGTTGGCGGGTGGCGGCTCTACCGCCCGCGAATGCCGGACCTTCATAATGGGGCCCTGGTTTCCGGGTGGGGGAGGCTTGGGTGTCGGCGGAGCGTAGTGCTGCACTGGTCCCGGACGCGTTACGTGCCGCAGCGCAGGAGCGCCGGCTGGGGGCCCGCAAGGGGCTGGCGCAGAACGAGCCGAAGCACTTCCCGTGGGGCGCTGTGCTGCCACTCGGCGTGCTCGGCGTGTTCCTGGGGTGGCTGGCCCTGTCGTACGCGATTGAGGACCAGCGGGAGCAGGGCGCCTGGTATCACTCGCTTCCGCTGCTCATTCTCGCGGCGATCCCGCTGGGGTTCGTCGGGTTCTTCCTCCTTGCTTGGCTGTTCCTTCCCCGGCCGCCCCAGGTCTGGGTGGCCTGGTACGAGCACGGCGTCCTGCGGCACATCGACCGCGGGGAGACGCAGGCATACACCTGGGACGAGATCGCCTCGATCACCCGGCAAGACATCAAGGTGACCAACGGGGTCACCAGCGCCACCACGCACCGGCTGACCATTAAGCCCGAGCAAGGTGCCGGAATCGTGGTGGGGGACGAGTTCAGCGGGATGGTCCCGTTCGCCGAGGGTCTCGGCGAAGCGTTCAGCCGCGCACGGGTGCCGCAGGACGCTGCCCGGCTGGAGGCCGGTGAACGGATCGACTTCGGCGTGGTCGACATCAACATCTCCGGCGTCGGGCAGGGCAGCCGCCGCATCGGCTGGCGGGAGGTGGAACGGATCGACGTGAAGCAGGGCCGCGTAGAGATCCGCCGTCGCGGCGACCGCAAGCCGTGGATGACGCTTGCGGCTCCCGGCTTCCCCAACCTGTCCGTCTTCCTGACCCTCGCCGACGCGCTGCGGCGGCAGCACGAGTCCTGAGGAGGTTTCGGCACCCCACATCGCGACCCTGTGCACCATTCGGGCCTTCGAGCGCATGCCTTGTCGAGCGTGTCCCCGGTATAGCCCGGCCCGCAACGCACCATCGGCGCCGCGACCGGGCTTCGGTCACACCGCGGGAAGCGGCATGTGGAGGGCGGCGGGCAGCTCGGGCCGGACGGGTGCGCCCGCCGCGACGGTACCGGAGGCCACCACCACGCCCATGACGCCTGCCCGCCGGACAATGGTGCCGTTGTCACGGTAGAGGACTTCCTTGAGCAGCCGGGGACGCACGCTGTTGATCCGCCAGCACGGATCGCGCAGCCCGGTGAGTCGGACAACGGCATCGGGCCCCAGGCGCAGCAGCGTGCCCAGCGGGAGCGCCTCCAAGTCGAGGCCGCGGGTGGTGACGTTCTCCCCGAGCTCACCCGGCCGGAGCGTGAACCCGGCATCCGTCAGGTGGTCCAGCAGCTCTGCGGGCAGCAGGTGCACCTGGCACAGGTTGGGGGCGGTCGGATCGCGGCGGACACGCCACGGGTTCTGCACCGTGGCACCGGCATGGGCGTCGCCTTCGACACCCACCCCGGCGAGCAGCCGGATGTCCCCGTGGTTGTCCTTGCCTACCGTCTCGTGGGTGTCACTCCTGCTGACGGCCAGCACCGTGCCCGACTCCATCCAGCCCCCGCGTCCCTCGTCACCACGACCGCGCACCAGCTCGATCGAGCCGGTCTCCTGGCCTCCATAGTCGCAGCACCTCTTCACGGGAACCCCTAGCGGGACGGAACTCGCTGGTCGGGGCAGCACTGTGCGAAACGCTCCGGCAGGAAGACGATCAGAGCAGGTGCAGTGGCGGTACGACCAGGACGACGGCGAGGAGGCGTGGCCTCGTCCTCGGGAGCGCCTGGGTCTCGAACCATCCGCCGGAGGGGAGCATGTGCCGGCGAGCCGTACCGGGGGTGGGATCGCCGAGTTCGGCCGGGTCGATGCCGAGGTTGGCGAGCTCGACGATCTGGTCGACGACGGACGTCACCTCGTCGCGCACGACCTTCGGGTAGCCGACCTCGTCCTCGGCGTGGAAGGCGTACTCCCACACCCAACGGTCGTCGGTCACTGGGCGGCCCCGCCGGCGGTACGGATGCCTGCCTCGGCCGCGGCGGCGTTGCGAATGCGGCTGATCTCGGCAGCGACGTCGCGCGCCTCGCCGAGGTCGGTGACCTCTCCGGCGCGGGCTTCGAGCGCGCGGAGCCGGGCGGCGGTCTCCGGGTGCCGGGCGATGGCCACCTCGACGGCCCATGCCTCCGTGAAGGCGCGGAGGGGAACTGCGGACACCTCGGCGCGCGCGCGGGCGGTGCTGGCCGCGCGGTCGCGATCGAAGTCGGCGAGCAGCTGCGGGGCAACCTGGGCGAGGGCGGCGCGGATGGCCTCGGGTTGGGCGGGCGGCTGCGGGACGGCGGACGGCTGGGGCGCGGTACTCATGCGGCTTCGGTCCTCTCCTCCTGATCCGGTTCGCCCGCCTGGTAGGCGTTGGCGAGGGTGGTGACATGCTGGCGGGACCATCCGACGCGGCGGCCTACCGCTGCCTTCTGCCCGTAGCGGTCGGCGGAGCCGATACGGCCCGCCGTGCGGTTGAGATGAGCCTGCGCCCGCGCGAGAGCTTGCTCGGCCCGCCGGACGGCTTTGAGGGCCGCGTCCAAGTCGGTCTTCTCATCGTCGGTCAGAGGGTCACTCACGGCTCGCACAACCCGAGCATAAACCGTCACCTAGCCATGACGCTGTGAAGCCATCTCGAAAAGCATTCAAGCCGCAGGAGCCAAGCCTCCTGGAGACGGCCGGCTGATCCGTGATCCGTAAGGCTCAGCCATCCGGCACAGGGGATTCTTCCCGTCGGACAGGAGCTCCGTGGAGTCGGCGGCCGTGCCACAACGCTCGGCTGCAGCCCGGGCAGGACACCGACCGAAGCCCGTGCACCGACCTCAGGCGACGTCGGTCCACAGGCCGGTGGTCTCGTCTTTTGGAATCCAGAGCAGCGGCTGAGTCTTGCGGCAGTGCGTTGCCGTCCCGGATTGCGGCCCCGGCGGCATTCGCCACGTGCATAGCGGTTTGTGAGGGCAGGCCAAACACGCTTACCTCGGGACTGCGCAGTGTGTGCCAGAGGCCTATGGAGTAGCCCCAGTCGCCTGGGGCATCGCCGCCGGCCACGCCCATGGCGTGCCAGCCGTATTCCGCGACATTCTTTGCGATGCGGCGGTCGCGTTCCTCGTGAGGAACACCACGCGAAGACGCCGGGCCGTCTGTGGGCCGTGGGATGGTGGCCAAGGATGGCCGAAGATGACAGCCCCTGATGCCTTGGCCGCAGGTCAGAGCCAGTCAGTCTGCAGGGTGAAGTCCCAGGTCGGAACAAGAACCAGGGCAGGAAGTGCCTCTCGGCGAGCAGGGCTCACCGATGCGCCCGGGCGGCTGTCACACGTCACAGTGCTGTGCCGCTCTTCCCCAACCCTGTCGTCGCCGAGTCGCTCCTGGACCGGCTGATCAACACGAGCCACCAGGTCATCATGAACGGCCCCGGCTACCGCCCGAACAAGCGGCCCAGGAACCCCACTGACAAGAACGGAAAGACGACCTCATAGGGAGATCTGCCCACCCGCATCACCGGGATCGGTGCTGCCCTGCTGAAGGCCAGGCACCGATCCCTCACGGCACCGCGCTGCCGGTTCCGCTAGTCGATATTGATGTTGAAGGTGGACGTGCTGCCATCCGCAGCGGTCAATGTGACCGGCCCGAACGTGATGATCGCGATGGAGTTGCCGCCCGGGCCCCGATAGAAGCCGGTTGCCTTGGTGATCCGGACGGCCAGAGCCGCGAGGGTTGCCGCCGCCTGCTCGTCGGCGTCGACCTTCGGTTGGGCCAGAGCGTGATGGCCATGTGCTTCCGCCCAGTCCCGAACGCTTCGGGCGTCGCGGCTCATCTCAGGGAGGATGCTCTCGTTCGCCCAGGCCCACAGCCACGTGCCCGACGAAGGGCTGAAGCTGGCCAGGATCTGCGCGGGCGCCGTCGCGGTCTTCTCGGGGAAGGTCCACGTGATGAGGCCCGTCCTCTGATCCAGGCCCCAGCGGTCCGCCGAGCCCAGCCCCCAGGACACGTGCGCCCGAGCCAGCTGGTCGATCACGTCTTCGCCCTGCAGCAGCAGCGTGCTCAGGTCAGTCGGATCCACTCCCTGAGCAGGGCTCTCCGACTTGCTGGCCCGCTTGAACAATCCCATGCCGCGAAGTCTGCCAGAGGCAGCTGCCCGGCCGACGCCCCCTCATGCCGTGCCCAGGCCCCACGCCAGCCGACCAGGTGGGGAATTACGTGAACTTACCCCTGGGGAATAACGCGAACGTTCACACCGTGCCAGGCGCGTGCCAGGCAGGGCGGGGAACAGCGGTCAACGGCGGGTGCCAGGACGAGCCTCCAAGGTCTCCTTGGCACCCGCTTTCCCCGGTCAAAGGCCACACCGAGCGAGCAGGATCGGTGATTCCCAAGCGTTATAGCGCGGGTTCGATTCCCGTCATCCGCTCTTGAGAGAAGGCCCAGGTCAGCGACCTGGGCCTTCTTCGTTGTCTAGACGCCCCGGACCCCGCGCCCGCGCCCGCGCCCACTTGCGACCGGGCCCGGTGTCCACGGTGGCGTCGTAGTGCTTCGGTCCGTACCCACGATGAAAGTCCGCGAAAGAGAGGAACCCCAGCCGACGCGCGGCTGGGGTTCCTCGAGGCGGTGCGTATCGGTCAGCGAGTGGTGTTGCCCGTGCCGTGAACCGCTCGTCTCCGTGCTGGCAGGCCGCTCCGAATCGCGATCACCGTGGATCGGGCAGGTCAGCGCTGCAGGCTGAGGACACCCGGCCGGTACGGCAGTTTGTCGTAGGGGCCGCCCGCGGTGGGGGATTTGCCCTGGTAGAGGAACTGCAGGTTGCAGGGGTCGATGGTCATGGTCTGGTCGGGGTTGTTGCGGACCAGGTCACCGTGGCTGATGTCGTTGGTCCAGGTGGCACCGCTGTTGGCCTTGCCCGCGAAGGGGTTGCTTTCGCTGGCGGCCTGCGGGGTCCACGAACCGCTGAGGCTGGAGGCCGTGAACGAGCGGAAGTAGCGCCCGTTCGCACCCTGCGCCTCAACGATCATGAGGTACTGGTTCTGGCCCTGAACCTTGTAGACCTGCGGCGCCTCGAACAGGTTGTTCGTCGAGTCACTCATGACCGTCGTGTACGACGAGCCGAAGTTGCCGGGGAAGTTCCCGATCGGCATGCTCGCCCGGTAGATGTTTCCGTTGTCACCGGCGAAGAACAGGTACATGTTCTGGCCGTCAGCGATCAGGGTCTGGTCGATCGGGCCGGTGCTGGAGTTGGGGATGCTACCGGTGAACAGCGGCTGCGGCGCGGACCAGCCGTTGGGGTTGGTGGGGTCGCTCGACGTGCGGTAGATGAAGGGCCAGGCACCCCACTGGTACGCCAGCACCCAGATGTTCTTGGGCGCGAAGTAGAACAGCGTGGGCGCCACCGCGGCCTGGTTCATCCCGGTCTGGCCGGCCGACGCCATGTCCGACCAGTTCGTGAAGGGGCTGAACATCATCGAGCCGTACGACGATCCCGACACGTTCGACCCGTAGACCAGGTGCTTGCCGTTGTACACCACGTCGGTGAAGTCCTTCACCGACGCCCACCCGTTCGCCGGCTGCGCCAACGCACCCGTCGACGTCCACCGGTACGTCGACGGAAGAGCACACGTGCCGCCCGTCGGCGCGGGCGTTGTCGGGGTCGACGTCCCGGACAGGCCGGTCCACTTCTGGTTGGTGCCGGACCAGCAGGAGTACAGCTGGATCTTGGTGCGGTTGGCGGTGGCCGCGCCGACGGCGTCGAGGCACAGCCCGGACTGGACGCCGGCGATCGTGCCGTTGGCGTTGATGTTCCACTGCTGGCCGGCGCCGCCGTCGCAGTCCCCGATGACCACGGCGGTGCCGTTGCTGGTGCCCTTGGCCATGGCGTCCAGGCACTTGTTGCCGTAGATCATCAGCTGCTTGCCGGAGGTGTAGGTCCACCGCTGGTTGGCCTGTCCGTTGCAGTCCCACAGCTGCGCCTGGGTGCCGTTGACGGTGGTGGAGCCGTTGATGTCGATACACCGACCGGAGGGGACGCCCTTGATCGCTCCGGTACCGGTCCCGCCGGTGGTGCCGGGGGCGGCCTTGAAGGCGTTCACGACGGCGGTGTAGGCGGCCTTGGGTTTGCCGTTGTTGTCGAACAGCAGGGGGCTGTCGCCGCTGCGCCAGGAGTCGCTGTCACGGATGCCCCATACCGTGATGCCGGTGCACCGGGCCACGGACAGACAGGCGTTGACCGTGTTGGCGTAGTGGGTGGAGGACGCCTGGGCGATGTCCAGCTCGGTGATCTGGACGTCAACGCCCAGGGCGGCGAAGTTGGACAAGGTGGTCTGGAAGCTGGACGGCGGGCCGCCGGTGCCGAAGTGGCTCTGGAACCCGACGCAGTCGATCGGCACGCCACGGGACTTGAAGTCCCTGACCATGCTGTAGACGCCCTGGGTCTTGGCGTCCGACCAGTTCTCGATGTTGTAGTCGTTGTAGCAGAGCTTGGCCGAGGAGTCGGCCGACCGGGCGGTGCGGAACGCTTCCTCGATGAAGCCGTTGCCCAGCACGTTCTGGAACACCGAGCTGCGGTGCTGGGAGGAGCCGTCGGCGAACGCCTCGTTGACCACGTCCCAGGCGTAGACCTTGCCCTTGTAGTGGGTCATCTCGGTGGTGATGTGGTTGTTCATCACGCTGCGCAGCGTGTTCGCGTCGCCGATGGAGCTGACCCAGGACGGGAGCTGCGAGTGCCAGACCGTGGTGTGGCCGCGCATGCGCTGGCCGTGTGCCATGGCATGGTTGACGATCTGGTCGGCGGGGCCGAAGTTGAAATTGCCGCGGGACGGTTCGATGGCGTCCCACTTCATCTCGTTCTCCGGGGTGATCATGTTGAACTCCCGGTCCGAGATCGCCGCGTACGTCGAGTCGCCGAGCCTGCCGGCGGCCACAGCGGTGCCGAAGTACCTGCCCGAGGGGGCCGCCTGCGTACCCAGGTTCGCGGCTCCGGCGGAGCTGGGGAGGAGCGTCACGACACCGGCCACCAGCGCCGCGGCCGACAGTCCTGCCGTCAATGTCCGGCGACGCCGGCCGAGCCGGTGCAGGCCCTTCATGATTCTCCTCGGGGGTCGCGGGTCACCCTGGGTGCCGTGATCGTGCGCGCATCGGCCGGTACGGCCTGATCCGCCGCGGGGTGGGTGCGGTGCAGGACGTGGGGCCGTTCCTGCGTACCGGTCGCCCGGGGTTCGTGGGTGGGTCGCGTCATTGGAGGGGCTTTCTTCACGAGATCCGTCAACGGGGGAAAGCGGGGGACCTCCCACGCCGGCACGTCATGGTGCGCGGCGGGAAGGCACCCCACGCAATGGAGGCCTCCGAACTCGCGGTCTCGTAACAAAAAAGTCGCGCCGCCCCGGCAATTGCTCAGTGATGCATCTCGCAGGCAAAAAACGTTACGCCAAGCCCCGCGGTCTGGATTCGGCGCAGCACTCGGCTCGCTGCCGGGTTTGAGAACGGCGTGCCGCAGGATCACCAGCTGTCACTGCGCGACTCGGACCAAAATGCTCAAGGAACGGTTAAGACCAGGCCCCGCGCATGATGAAGGAAGCCTGGCCGGCGAAGGCCCGAGTGCCGTCGGAGCCATCGAGCCAGATGCCACCGTCGCGGTGGCGGAGGACCGATCCGGGATAGTTGTGCGCGGCCAGGGTTACCGACCCGGTGACCGACCCGGGGTGCGGACAGAAGGTGGCGTCTTCACGGAACAGTTCGCTGCCGTCGTTGGTGCTCAGCCGTAGCCGCAGGTCACGATGGCGCAGATAGCGGCCGTCGGCGGCGCGGAAGGTGACGCACCGTGTGTCGGCCAGCCCCCCGATGACCGTGAACGTGACCCGCTGCCGTGTCTGCGCGCTGCTGGACGCGGAGACTCGGCCGAGCGTCGCGAAGTCATCGGCATACGTGAGGTACAGGGCGGGGTCGTCCACGGACTCCAGCGACTGTGCGCCCAGCGGAACAGTGCCCGCGACGGCGGACGGGCTCACCGGGGACGGTCCGGCCGACGGGGTGGTGCCCGACGGGATCGGCGTGGGACTCCCGACCGTGGGAGCGGCGATGACGCCGGGCACCCGGTGCGCCGGTTCGGGCCAGGTCGCGTAGGTGGCGGTCCCGGCGATGAGCACCGCGCCGGTGGCCAGGCCCACCAGCGGATGAGCCGTCACCGCGGAGAGTTTGCCGATCAGCGCGCTGTGCAGACCGCCTCCACCCGTCGCCGTGCCGACGGCGACGGGTGCCATCGCCAGCCCGGCGGCGCTCGCGGCCGTACCCGACAGCAGGCCCTTGGCGGCCAGCGCGGCGATGA
Source organism: Streptomyces sp. NPDC060031 (assembly GCF_042736805.1). Taxonomy (NCBI): domain Bacteria; kingdom Bacillati; phylum Actinomycetota; class Actinomycetes; order Kitasatosporales; family Streptomycetaceae; genus Streptomyces; species Streptomyces sp. NPDC060031. The sequence continues at coordinate 12,389 of NZ_JBHWVM010000055.1, read as the reverse complement.
GTCCGGCCGGGACGGCCAGCGGCGCGAGACTGAGGAGCAGGTGTTCGGCCGGAACCCGTTGTGCCGTCGTCGCCGTGCAGACCGGGCAGCCGCGGGTGTGGCGCGCGATCCGCTTGCGCCACACCGATGCACGCAGACCGTCCCAGCCGACGACGGTCTCGCCCAACTCCGGACAGCGCGGGTCGGCCTCCAGCGCGGCGACGATCGTGCGGCTCAGTTCCAGCTGCTCGCGCATGCGTTGCAGGCGTACTCCGACGTGGGCGACAGTGAGCCCCGTCGCGGCGGCGATGTCGTCACGGCTCACCGAACCGGCGCATTCCTGCCACCACAGCGACAGCAGCACCCGATGGTCCGGGTCGAGCCACCGGCCGGCTTCGACGACCTGACGGCGCTCGTCCGATAGATGCAGACGCAGGATCGTCGCGGCCTCGGGTTCGGCGCCGGCGTCCGGTATCTGGAGTGCCTCGTCGATGACCGTGGCCCGGCCGGCGAAGGCGCGTTGCCGGTGCCAGTGGGTATTGATCTGGTGGAGCGTGATCGACACCAGCCAGGACCGGAAGCTCTCCGGGGCACGCAGGGCAGGCAGGTCGCGCACCACGCGCAGCAGGGTTTCCTGGACGACGTCGTCGACGTCGGCATGTCCGCTCAGCGCTCGCCCGACGATGTTGTAGAGCAACGGCAGGTACGCGGCGATCAGTTCCTCGCGCGCCCGGTCGTCACCGGCCTGCGCCGCGACGACCAGCCCCGCGTGGTCCGCATCCATGAGCCCCATTCCAACCTCCCTCAGGGGAGCGATCCGCCGAGTACGGCGCCGCACCTTGGCGTCGGCAAGGGTATGCGGCCAAAGCCTGCTCGCAGGCATGCAGTGCCGCATGGCGATGTGCCGCCTCGTCAGCGGCCGTAGGGGTGGACGAAGGGGACCGACCACCAGCCGCAGGAAGGCCATGGCCGGGCCCGGGCCCACGCGTTCGCCGCCCAGTGAACAACGGGCCTTGCTGCCGAGCGGCGCTCTGAGGGAGCCGGGTCCAGGCAGCCGCTGGCCCGCGCGGGCGGCGACGGCCCCTGACGGCGACGCGGGCTCTACCGGGTCACACCGCTGGGCCCATCAGGTGTGCAGACGGCTGTTGGGGCCCTCCTGATGGCCGGCGCTCTCGTCGTTGAACCAGTAATCCCCGGCCGCCAGATACCGGAAGGAATGCGTGCTCTCGCTCGGCAGCTCGACCGTGACGGCGCGCTTCCCGTCTGTGCGTGGCCGCAGGGTGTGGACACCGGGCTGCCAGTCGTTGAAGTCGCCCACCACGCTGACCGGTCCGGGCGGGGTGTCGACGGGCAGGACGAAGGTGACCTCCGTGCGGTCCTCGCGCAGCGTGCGCTCCAGCATGAGACGGGCTCCTGACGGCAGGGGGCGGGGGATCGCGCCCATCTTCGGTACTGAAGGGATGACCCGCCTTCCGACGCCGCCACATCGGGGACGGGCATCACCCGTGTGCCGCGCTTCGTAGTCGCCGTGATGCAGACCGTCACGGTGCGTGTCAGCGTGATCCGAGAGGAATCCGTACCCCACTCATCAGAGGAGTCGCCGTCATGGGCGGTACGCAGGACAAGCGCCAGGAGCCGGGCAAGGGCCGCGAGCCGCAGGGGCACCAGCGCCCAGGAGACCCCGCGCACGCCCAGCCGGGCAAGCCGTCCCGCGAGCAGGGACAGAAGCAGGGACAGAAGCAAGGGCAGAAGGAGACCTCGCGCCGCCGCGAGGACGACCTGCTGCGCGAAGAGGACCTGCACGACGAGAACCTCTGAGCAGAGCAACGCCCGCCCACGCACCCAGGGCCCGGCCGGTCCGCAGTCCCCCCGGCCGGGCGTCGTCTGGACTGCGGCCATGACTTCTGGGACTGTAAGGGGGACAACCAGCCTGGTCTGGTGGGAGACCCCGCGCCGCCCCCGCAGCCATACCCATGGCCAAGGGCTGGTACGGGTGGTCTCGCTCGGCTGCGCGCGGCCCTACGCCGCGCGCTCAGCGGCCCTCTTTCCCGCATCGGCGGGCGACCGTGATGGGCTCGACCCCTGAACGGGGGCGAACCATGAACGACGGCATCCGCGTCACCACGAGTCACGATATGAGTCGCGATCCAGAGGGCACGGTCATCACGGTGGCCGGCGAACTGGACATGGGCACCTGCCCGACCCTGCACCGGGCCACCGCCGCCGCGGCAGCCAATGGCGCCCCCTTACACCTGGACCTCATCGGCGTGCCCTTCATGGACGTCGTCGCACTGAACCTGCTGCTCGACCTCCAGCGCGACTTCCAGCGGCGTCAGGCAGCGTTGACCATCAGTGGATTCCAGCGGCAGCCCGCACGGCTCCTCACCCTCACGTCCAGCGAGCACCTGCTCCGCAGCACCCCGCCACGCGACGTCATCTTCCGCTCCGCCTCGTCCCCATCTCATTACGACGCGTCCGCCGTCGGGATGCCGGGCGACCGGGGGCGGCCCGGGCCACGGGCTGCGACCGCTCCGCATGCACGTGAACGCGGCGCCCGGTAACGTCGAAAACGCGCGTTCCGCCCAAACCGCCGCGGCCTGGCCGGGCTCGGCCGCCGCCGATGTCGGCAGAGGAACGAGACCACATGCCCAAACACAGCATCCGAGCGGTGACTGCCGCGGCCGCTCTGGCCTGCCTGGCAGCAACCGGCCCCGCGCCCAGCAGCGCCGGGTCACCACCCGCCCAGCCCGCCCGGCAGCCCAGTCCGGCGGTCCCGTCCCGTTTCGTGCCCGGCTCCTGTCCGAAGCCGCCCAAGCCCATCAAAGCGCTGAGCAGCGCACGGTGCGGCTTCCTCGAGGTCCCCGAGAACCGCTCCCGTCCCGGCGGCAAGACCATCAAGCTGGCCGTGGCGGTCATTGCGGCCGTCGCCCCGGCGAAGCCCGCCCAGGACCCCGTGGTGTTCATGGCGGGCGGCCCCGGTGGCGACACGATCGACGACATTCCGTTCCTCATCGACTCCGGCCTGAACAAGGACCGCGAACTGATCGTCATGGCCCAGCGCGGCAACCTCTACGACCAGCCGAACCTCGCCTGCCCGGAGATCGACCGGTTCAACGCGCAGGCCGTGGGCCTGCGCTATGGCACACAGCCGGCGAAACAGCTCATGCTGAAATCGGTGAAGGAGTGCCGGGACCGCCTGGCGGCCGACGGCATCGACCTGAGCGCCTACAACACCACTGAGAACGCAGCCGACTTCGCCGACCTGCGGAAGGCTTTGGACCTCCCCCGGTGGAACGTCTACGGGTACTCCTACGGCAGCAACCTGGCCCTCACGTACCTGCGCCTGCACCCCGAGGGAATCCGCGCGGTGGCGATCGACTCGATCACCCCTCCCCAGAGCGCGGTCCTGCCGTGGGGATGGAGCAGCGCCGCCGAGGGGATCAACAACATCTTCGAGGCGTGCGCGGCGCAGCCCGCCTGCAAGAGCCGGTACCCGGACCTCCCCCGTCTGCTGACGGAGCAGGTGCGCAAGCTCGAGGCACAGCCCCTGACGCTGAACGTCCCGCCGCCGGGCGGAGGGAAGCCCGTCAAGGTCGTCCTTGACGGGGGCGCCCTGCTGGACGTGATCGTCGCCTTCGGCGTCCGGCCCAAGGACATCCCGGCGGCGCTCGAGGAACTCGGCAACGGAAACCCGGAGCGCTTCGCGAAGGCTCGCGCGGCCGGCTCGGTCCAGAAGGTCGGCGCGTTCGCGCACGGTCTGACGAACTCGGTGGCGTGCGGCGAATGGGCGCCGGGGTACTCGGAACCCGACGTGCTGAAGGCAGGACGCGAGGCCTTCCCCGGGTGGCCGGACACGGTCCTGGCCCAGGTGCCGCAACTTCCCTTCCAGTACGCGGCGTGCCGGATCTGGAACGTTCCGGACCGCGCCTCCGTCCAGCGGGTTGCCACGGTCAGCTCGGTGCCGGCGCTCGTCGTGTCCGGCACGTTCGACGTGAAGACCGGGGTGAGTTGGGCGCGGAACGTGATCCGTGACCTGTCCCGCTCGACCGCCGTGCAGATCCCCGGAATCGGCCACTGGGTGGTCCCGCAGTCGCCTTGCGCGCAACGCGTCCTGGCCTCGTTCCTCGCCCGCCCGGCCGCGCCCGGCACCCGCTGCGTGGACGGCCTTGAGCCCGAACCGTTCACGATCATCCCGAAGTAGCCAGGAGGGCAGATGACACGCCGCCAAGCGCCCCGTCGTCGCCGAACCGTACGACGGCTCCTGGCCACGCAGGCCGGCATGGCGACCGGTCTCCTCGTCACCGGCTTGCTCGCAGCACCCGCTCAGGCGCAGTCCCGCACCGAAACCGGCGGCCCCGGAGCACCGATCGGCACGGTCGCCCGGACGGTGGGCGACGCCCGCTTCGAACCGGGACCCTGCCCGAAGACGGCGGAACCGATCGAGGAGCTGAATGGGGCCCGCTGCGGAACGCTCACCGTGCCCGAGAACCGCGCCAAACCAAGCAGTCGAACGATCAAACTCAGTGTCGCGATCGTGCCCGCCGCGGCCGACACACCGAAACCGGACCCCATCGTGTGGCTCGCGGGCGGACCCGGAGACGATGCGGTGGGAGAGGTGAAGATGGCCGTCGACGGCGGCCTGAACCGCGACCGTGACGTGATCTTCATGTCCCAGCGCGGTACGTACTCGGCCGACCCGGAGCTCCTCTGCCCCAACATCGACGGGTTCAACGCACGCGTGGTCGGCCTCGTCTACGACGCTCCGTCCACCGAACGCCTGCACGTCGGGGCCACGAAGGCCTGCCGCGACAAGCTGGCGGGCCGCGGGATGGACCTCAGTGCCTACAACGACACCGAAAGCGCCGCCGACTACGCGGACCTGCGCACCGCGCTGGGCGTCGAGCAGTGGAACCTGTACGGCATCTCCTACGGCACCCACCTGGCGCTGGTCTCCATGCGCCTGCACCCCGAGGGGCTCCGCTCGGTGGGGATCGACGGCATACTGCCGCCGTCCAGGTCCGGATCCGCCTCGACCTGGAGCAGCGCCCGGCAGGGTTTCGACGGCCTGTTCAAGGCCTGCGCCGACCAGCCGGCGTGCAACAAGCGCTATCCGAACCTGTCGGCCACCTTCGACCGGCTCGTCCGCGACCTCGAAGCCAAGCCGGTCACCACCACCGTCACGCTCCCCGGCAACGAGAAGCCGGTGAAGGTCGTGCTGGACGGCGGAACCCTGGTGAACTGGCTGGTCTCCGCCACCCACACGGCGGAGGCCGTACCCCTCTCCCTCGACGAGCTGGCGAACGGCAAGCCGCAGCGGATCGCCCGGCAGTGGGCGGGCTGGAGGCTCAACCCCAAGGGCATCGGAGTGGTTTCGCACGGTCTCGCCTACGGCATCTTCTGCAGCGAGTGGACGCCGTACGAGAGCAAGGACGCGGCGCTCCGGGGCGGACAGGAAGCGTTCCCGTCGTTCCCCCGCTCGGTGCAGGCCCAGGCTCCGCTGCTCACCTTCCTCCGTCCGGACTGCGACGTCTGGAACGTCCCCGCGGCCGCGCGCTCGATCCGGGACGTCACGCGCAGCGACATCCCCACCCTCGCCCTGTCGGGTGCGTTCGACGCCCAGACCGGGGCGGACAACGGGCCGTACGTCGCCCGCACGCTGAGCAAGGCCAAGGTCGTCACGATGCCCTACGAGCCGCACGTGGTGTTCGCCACGTCGAAGTGCGCCCAGGAGATCGCCGTCTCGTTCTTCGAGAACCCGGCCGCGCCGAAGACCGAATGCCTGAAGAGCCTTGAGCCGCCCGAGTTTGAGAACGGACCCTGAAACGGTCGGATCCGGGAGCGCGCGGGGTAGGCGAGTGATGCCTGGGAAACAGCGGGGTATGGATATCGAACGCAGGAACAACGTGACCGTGACCGGCAATCCGCAGGGCCCGACGGTGGTGCTGGCGCACGGGTTCGGCTGTGATCAGAACATGTGGCGTCTTACGGTGCCTGCACTGGTCGAGGACTACCGGGTGGTGCTGTTCGACTACGTGGGCTCGGGCCGCTCGGACCTGTCCGCGTTCTCGGAGAGCCGTTACGCCTCGCTGGACGGCTATGCCCAAGACGTGGTGGAGGTGTGCGACGCACTCGACCTGCGCGACGCGGTGTTCGTCGGGCACTCGGTCAGCGCGATGATCGGCGTACTGGCCGCCGGCATGGCTCCAGAGCGCATCGGGGCGCTGGTGATGGTCGCTCCCTCTCCCCGCTACATCGATGACGGAGGCTATCGGGGCGGGTTCAGCGCGCAGGACATCGACGAACTGCTCGCTTCGCTGGAATCTAACTATCTGGGCTGGTCAGCGGCCATGGCGCCGGTGATCATGGCGAACGCGGAGCGGCCCGAGCTCGGTGAGGAGCTGACGAACAGCTTCTGCGCCACCGACCCGGCCATGGCACGCGTCTTCGCCCGGACCACGTTCCTGTCCGATTCGAGAGGCGAACTCAAGAACGTGGGCGTGCCGACGCTGGTGCTGGAATGCACCCAGGACGCCATCGCCCCCCGCGAGGTCGGCGCCTTCGTCCACCAGGCGATCCCCGGCTCGACACTGATCACCCTTGAGGCGACCGGGCACTGCCCGCACCTGTCCGCGCCCGAGGCCACCAACGAGGCGCTCACCGGGTTCCTGGCAGGCCTGCGGTGATGTGCCGCACCGGGCAGCAGCCCGACCCGCACGGCGCGGGCGAGGAGGAGACGTCGGACGCGGCGTTCGCCGGCCTGCTGGAGGACAGCGCTGAGGAGCTGTACGAGAGCGCGCCGTGCGGGTATCTGTCCACGCTGATGGACGGCACCATCGCGAAGATCAACACCACGCTGCTGGACTGGCTCGGCCTCCAGCGGGAAGCGGTGGTGGGCCGGACGCGGTTCACCGACCTGCTGACCGTGGGCGGCAAGCTCTACCACGAGACCCACTTCGCGCCGCTGCTGCGCATGCGGGGCGAGATCGGCGGCGTCGCCCTGGAGATCAAACAGGCCGACGGCATCCGGATGCCCGTGCTGGTCTCCTCCGTGGTCAAGCGCGGAGCCACGGGCGAGCCGCTGCTGATTCGCACCACCGTCTTCAACGCCCGCGACCGCCGCGCCTACGAGGAGGAACTCCTGCGGGCCCGCAAGGCGGCCGAGCAAGCACTCAGACAGGCGGAGAGCGACCGTGCCCGGCTGCAGGACGCCCTCGCGGTACTCCAGCAGTCGCTGCTGCCCGACACCCTGCCGTCGATACCCGGAGTGGAGACGGCCGCCCACTACCGCACCGCCTCTCCCGACCGGCTCGGCGGCGACTTCTACGACGTCTTCCCCGTCGACGGCACACGCTTCGCCTTCTTCCTCGGCGACGTGTGCGGCAAGGGCCCCCAGGCCGCAGCGGTGACCTCGCTGACCCGCTACACCCTGCGGGCCGCCGCCCTGTACGACCCCGACCCCGTGTCCGCCCTGTCGACCCTCAACAAAGTGCTCCACGAGCGCTACAGCGGCGGCGACCCCCGCTACTGCACCGCCATCTTCGGCATGCTCGAACCGGCCCCCGCGGCGGGGCGTGTCGCCGTCAGCCTCGCCTCGGGCGGCCACCCGCCGGCCCTCGTCCTGCGCGCCGACGGCACAGCCGACTTCCTGTCAACCCCAGGCGGCCTCCTCGTCGGCATCCTGCCGGACGCGCCCTTCACCACCGCCACCACCACTCTCGCCCCCGGCGACACCCTCCTCCTCTACACCGACGGCCTCACCGAAGCCCGCACCGGCGAAGGGCGCACCACCTTGTACGGGGACGAAGCCCTGCACACCTTCGCCATGGGCCACGCCGGCAAATCCCCACACAGGGTCATCGAGGCCCTGACCGGACTGCTGGACGACTTCGGCGACGGCCTCGACGACGACACCGCCCTCCTCGCCCTCGGCGTCCCGACGACGAAGAACCCGCGATGACACCGCTGAAGATCACCACCCGGGACTCCCCGGCCGGTCCCGTCGTGCAGATCATCGGCGAACTCGACTACACCACCGCCCCCGAACTGCGTGACCTCCTCGCCACGCTCACCCTCGAACCGGGCCGGCTCCTCGTCCTGGACCTCGCCCGGATGGAATTCTGCGACTCCAGCGGCATCAGCGCCCTGATCGCCGCCCGCAACCACGCCCAGACCGCCCGAACCGACATCGCACTCGCCGCCGTCCCGGCCCACACGCTGCGCGTCCTGCGCGTCGTCGGCCTGGACCAGGTCTTTCGCCTCCACCCCGACATCGAGTCCTGACCGCGAGGAATCCGTGCGGAAACCGGGGCTACCCGCCGCGGGCCGCGGCTATCCGCGGGTCCGGCGGGGGAGGAGGGCGCGTACGGTTTTGCCGCCTTCGGGGCTGGGCGTGACGGCGGTGGCGAGGGCGAGGTCGTTGACCATGTGCCAGCCGAACCCGCCGGTGCCGTCGACGAGGTCGGGGGTGCGCATGCGCGGCGGGCGGGGGCTGGGGTCCTCGACGGCGACCTCGATGGTGCCGGGGTGGGCGGCCAGGCGGAGCGTGTAGGTACCGCCGCCGTGGCGCAGGGCGTTGGTGACGAGTTCGGAGACGACCAGGATCACGGCGTCGGCGTGCTCCGGGGCGATGGCCGACTGCCCGAGGCCTTCGAGGAACGTCCGGGCGGCCTGGCGCGCCTCCGCGACGGCGGACAGAGAACGAAGGGCTGTGCGCTCGGCGCTCATCGTGGTCATCGCGCGCTCCGGGTCCGTCGTTGGTGTCCGGCCTTGCCTGCCCGGTCGTTGTGCCCTGGCCCACGGCTGTTCAACCCGAAAGAACCCGATTACCTCAGAGACACGTACCCAAAAACCTATCCCGGCCGGAGTAGACATTGGGCGGTGGCGTGGTTATGGTTTCTCTCGTAGCCCAGAGAGACCGCAGGGCCTGGCAGAGACGAACTGCCGGGCAGCAGTACCCGCAGTACCCGCAGTATCTGTAGTTGCAGTGCGCAGGGCGGTGCGGTGGTGGAGTTCCGAAGCCAGAGCAGGTGCAGGACGGCGACGGGACTGACGACCGGACCGGGTGGCCCGCAGTGATCAGGGGCCGCCACGAGCAGTACCGCAGTTGACGCAGTGGCAGTACGTGCAAGTGCAGTTCGCAGTACCCAGCAGTGAAGTCAGTGAGCAGCACCTTGGTGAAGGCGCCGGCTGCGGGCGCGCGCACCAGGAAGTTCGGCAGTGGGGTTCTAAGCCAGAGCAGACGCACGATGGGCGACGGGGCTGGCTGCCGAAGCGTGGCGCTAGGTCAGGCCACAAGCAGTGTGCAGTAGAGCGGTACAGCAGTACGCATCACCAGCAGTACGCAGTCCCCCGCTTGGTAAGTAGTGATCACCGAGGGAAGAACGGAGGAGTTGAGGCGCCATCAGGATCGCCCGGGCGGAAGTCTGAGTCCGGGTACCGCAGGACATCGATAGTGAGGTGGTCTCCGGTCAAGCAACCGCGATCCCCGCATGCCCGACAGCAACTCGGTCGAGTCAGCGGAAACAGAGGGCCGGCGCAGAACTAGGGCCGGCAGATGGTGTAGCAGTTCCTTCGGGGCCCTGGTGCCGTACGCGCCAGGGCCCCTCCCCGCGTTCCGACCCTTTTCCTCCACCTGTTTCGCAGTGAGGTGCGATGACAGCAGACGACTCGTTCGGCCGTCTCGACGACGACGGCTACCCCGCCTACACGATGGGCCGGGCCGCAGAAATGCTCGGCACCACGCAGGGTTTCCTCCGCGCCATCGGAGACGCCCGCCTGATCACCCCGCTCCGCTCCGCGGGCGGTCACCGCCGCTACTCCCGCTACCAGCTTCGGCTCGCTGCCCGCGCCCGGGAGCTCGTCGACCACGGCACTCCCATCGAGGCCGCCTGCCGGATCGTGATGCTCGAAGTCCGACTCGAGGAAGCTCAGCGCGTCAACGCCGAGCACCGCCGCTCAGCGCTCGAAGGGCGCCCGCGAACGGCGGCCTGAGGTGGACGTGCCCGCCGGTCGCGGTGGGCACTCCACCCGCGTGTGTCGCAGGTGTGACGCACCTCGTTCCCTCTGGTGACGGGCCGTTGTGGGCGTGTAGCGTCTGGGGCAGCTGTCGTGGTTCGGAAGTTCCCTTTGCCCACGCTTTCGGCGTGGGCGTTTTGCTGTGCTGTGCCGCAGGAACCAGGGCGATCACCTCCGTCTTCCGCATGTGCGGGAGGCGTTCATCGACTGGAAGGCATGAACATGGCTACGGGAACTGTGAAGTGGTTCAACGCGGAGAAGGGCTTCGGCTTCATCGCCCAGGACGGCGGCGGCCCGGACGTCTTCGCCCACTACTCGGCGATCAACTCGTCGGGCTTCCGTGAGCTCCAGGAGGGCCAGGTCGTGACGTTCGACGTCACCCAGGGCCAGAAGGGCCCCCAGGCCGAGAACATCACCCCGGCCTAACCCTCCCCACCCCGCCCGCGGCCACCGCGACCGGCACTTACGGCTGTCCACACGGCTCGTACGTACCTACCGAACAGCGGACGTCTGCGATGCCGGCGGGACCCGAGGCGTACCGGATCAGGGCCGTGCAGCGTTTGCTGCACGGCCCTGATCTGCGTCTGGACCGGGGCCGACCGACGCAGCCGCATTGGGCGGGTCAGTAGCGGGCACCCCGATCGCCTGGCCGCGCTCCTCGCCGGTGGACCCCGTGGGGGACCGGAGCGGCCGACCGGGTGACTTCGTCCATGACACTCCCCTGCTTGTCACCCGGCAGATGACATTTCGCTTGTCATCTTTCCGATGACATGTTACAACGGATGCACGTTGAAGCGCATTGGCAGTTTCTGCCTGACCTAACTGGAGGTGTTTCGCGATGTTGATGCGCACTGACCCCTTCCGCGAGATGGACCGGATCGTCCAGCAGCTGTCGGGGACGTCCGGGACCTGGTCGAAGCCGTCCGTCATGCCCATGGACGCCTACCGCGAGGGCGACGAGTACGTCATCGCCTTCGACCTCCCCGGCGTGAGCACCGAGGCGATCGACATCGACGTCGAGCGGAACATGCTGCGGGTGAAGGCCGAGCGCCGGCCCGCCGCGAAGGCCGACACCGTGCAGATGGAGCTCTCCGAGCGCCCCCTCGGTGTCTTCTCCCGCCAGATCGTCCTGGCGGACACCCTGGACACCGAGCGCATCCAGGCCGACTACGACGCGGGTGTCCTGACCCTGCGCATCCCGATCGCCGAGCGCGCCAAGCCGCGGAAGATCAGCATCGGCGGCGAGGCCGACCGCAAGCAGATCTCCGGCTGACCAGCCCCGTACCAGCGGCGGAGGACGGGCAACCCGTACCCCCTTTTGGCACCCCGTCCTCCGCACCCGCGCCTCACCCCTCATTTCTTCCCGGAGGTGACGTGATGTCGATGCGCCAGGAGTCGTTCCTCGCCCACGTCCAGGAACACGGCCAGTACGAAACCGCCGAAGAGGCCGATCGCGTTGCACGCGTCGCCCTGGCCCTGCTGGGCGCACACCTCGCCGGCAGCGTGCGAGCCGAACTCGCGGCCCGGCTTCCCGAGACCTACGCCCTGATCCTGCTCAACCCCCTGCAGGCCGCCGAACCGCTCTCGCCCGAGCGCTTCGTCCGCGCGACAGCGGCCTGGATCGAGGGCGCCACCGAGAAGACGGCCCTGTGGGACATCGGCGCCGTGCTCTCGACCGTGGCCGCCGCCGCGGGCGACGCCCTCACCCGCGAGGTCCTGCTCCAGCTCCCGCCCGGTTACGACCTCCTCTTCGGCCACCCCCAGTCCCCCTGAGCAACACCCCCGGCCGGAACGTGAACCTTCGAAGAGAAAGGCCACCGCAGCACCATGTACGACCAGCTTCGACCGGACCGGTCCACCCCCGCCGTGACGTTCGACCAGATGCTGGAACGCGTCCGCTACGAGGGCGCCTACCCCACCCGTGAACGCGCGGAAGAATCCGTACGCACCGTCCTGGCCGCACTCGGCCGGCAGATCACCGGCGACGAACGGATCGAGCTCGCCCAGCACCTGCCCCTCGAAGCGGCCCTCGCCCTGACCTCCTCACCTCCCGACGTCGAACAGGTCAGCGGCTGGGGCTTCGTCAAGGACCTGGCCGCACGAACCGGCGTCAGCCTGGCCGTTGCCCGCTGGGACACCGGCGCCGTCCTCGCCGCCGTCTCCGCCCTCGCCGGACCCGACCTCCTCGCCCGCGTCCTCCAGCGGCTCCCCGACGGCTACGCGCTTCTCTTCGGCCAGGCGCAACTGCGCCGGCCCCAGCCCGCCGCCGCCTGAGCGGCTGAGCGCAGCCGGCTGCGCGGACACGCGACGGGGCCGGGACCGCTACTGCGGGGCGCGGCCCCCCCCCCCCCGGGGGGGAGTTTTTTGGGGCGGGGTAGAAAAGAAATGGGGCACCG